>JAHIPJ010000128.1 GCA_018894445.1 Actinomycetota bacterium | reverse complement strand
GATGAAAAGGAGGCTTGAGATTGCGAGAGGGCTGCTGCATTATCCAAAAATCTTATTTTTAGATGAGCCCACTTTAGGTCTGGACCCGCAAACCAGAAATAAAATATGGGATTACATTATTAAATTGAAAAAGAGTAAAAATATTACAATCTTTTTAACCTCACATTATATGGAAGAGACAGAAATATGTAACCGGATAGCTATTATAGATGAGGGAAAAATTATTGCGCTCGATACGCCGGATAATCTTAAAAATACCATTGGAGGGGATATTATCACTATATTGTCTGAGGAAAATGTCAAATTGAAAAAATATATTAAAGAAATTACCGGCAGTGATGTCCATGATGCAAAAGAGGGAAAGATTAGATTTGAAATTAAGGATAGCTCTAGCTTTATCCCAAAATTTATTAAAAATAGTCCTGTAAAGATTTTATCCATTAGTGCCAGAAAGCCAACTTTAAATGACGTTTTTCTGGATCTTACCGGCAGGGAAATAAGAGAGGAAAATGTCAGTGCCAGGGATAATATTAGAAGTAGAATGATGGGGAGAATGAGACATTGAAAAAGGAATTAATCGGCGTATACATAATATGGCTAAGGGATATCAAAAGATATTTTAGAGACAAACCAAGAATAATTGGTTCATTTGCCCAGCCAATTCTTTTTTTATTTGTACTGGGAACAGGACTTGCAAGCTCCTTTAGTGTCTTCGGAGGTGGAAGCGGCAGAGATTTCCTGAACTTTATGTTTCCGGGTATTGTGGGTATGACTGTACTTTTTACTTCTTTTTTTAGCGCAATGTCAATTGTCTGGGATAGGGAATTCGGATTCTTAAGAGAAGTTTTGGTCACGCCCATTTCCAGGACTTCTATTGTTGCCGGAAAATTACTTGGCGGTTCTACTATAGCTATGATCCAGGGGACTATAATACTGCTGTTCAGTCCTCTTCTTAAAATTCCAATTACTTTTGTAATATTTTTTAAAGTAATAGGTATCATGTTCTTGGTCGCCATGACTATCGCCACTCTTGGAATTGTTCTTGCCTCGGTAATAAAATCAATGCAGGCCTTTCAGGTAATAACCAATTTTTTATTAATGCCTATGTTTTTCCTTTCGGGTGCTCTATTTCCATTAAATAACACAGTGAAATGGATGAATGTAGTTTCCAAAATCAATCCTCTTTCTTATGGGATTGATGCCATGCGGACTGTGATATTAAACAATCCTGCCCTGCAGTTATATCCATTGTGGCTGGATATTGTGGTATTGGCATCAGTAACTGTAGTAATGAGTTTGCTCGGAGCTTTCTTATTCAGCAGGCAGGATTAAAAATAAGCTTGCTATTCTTTTTTATAAGATAATACTGGCTTCATTTAAGATTTTTAGTGCTACCGGTTGGCTTACCGAGATTAATTCAGCTAGACTACCCACCTTGTAACTACCCAGTTCTTTGGCCAGTATAATATCGGAATCAAATAATATATCCCTTTGTTTTTCAGTAATTGTGGAGAGAATGCTTATGGGATAGAGTTTCTTTGTTTCAATAAAGTATTGTAAATTTTCCACCTTTGGATAATACCAGGCTAAGATTTTCAAGCCTACACAACCGGCATATTTTATAGCATCAGATGTACATTTGGTATTAGTAACCAGCCAGGCTTCAAAACGGGTATTATTGTTAATATCTTTTTCCCTGTAAGCTTTTTCTATGTCCAGAAATCTGCTATGAATATAAAGGGCGGTTTTTATGTCGGATTTTGTTCCGCGTGAATTATGGTACTTACACTCTATCATGCAGACCTGGCTTTCTTTTTTTGCAACGACATCAACTTCATGATCAACGCAATAACCATTTATAATTTGCCCTACCTCCGTGACAAAGCCATATTCCCTTAAAATCTTTGCTATGTATTTTTCAAATACAAATCCTTCCGGCCCCATATCCATGATGGCTCTTTTTAATGAATACTTGAGAGCTACTCCTGGTTCCAGCACTCTCAGATGACTCAGAGCCTTATAATAGATTTCATCAGTAGTCATATTATCTCTTACTTTTTTATTTATTGTTTTAGTGGCTGTTGTGGCAATTTCAGGGGAAGCTCCGGCTTTTATAAAAGAGGAGCTTATTTTTTCCTCATCGTACTGTTCTTTCTTGCCGTCAGCTTTTATAATATACTTTTCCATAAGTCTTTATAATTATATTTTTTAAAGATACATTATAACATTTTTTTAAAGTAGATTACCGTAGTCTTAAATGAAATTTTTCAATATATACTGCTGATGATTATTGATCTGTAATAAATATAAATTAAGGTTGGAGTGAACTCAATCCCTTGGACATATCGTATACTAAAATTAGTTAAATTAGAATAACTGATGAGACAAGAAAAGTTCGAATCCTATCTGGCCAGCCAACTATCACTTTTTGCAAAATCATAAGAGGTTGCCTTTTTTGTTCAAATAGAAATATCTTTTAAAATATTTGTTTCCATATGCTATTTATCTGATTTTAACTTTTTGATGATTTTGTCAAAGTCAGAAAAATAATTTACATCCTGTTTTACCCGAAAAGCATCAAATTCTTTTTCTGCCAGGGCAATTGCCACTTCATGTGATATCTTCCCCCTGTCATTCAAAATTTCATATTCGCTGAATTTCAAAAATGCATTTAGTTTCTCTATCCAATTTTTCATATACATTGGCCTGCCGCGACTTGCCTGTAACTCTGCAAAATCCAAATACATGTCTATAATATGATTCAAGTTCTTGATTTCATCTTTTTGTAAATAATTTTTAGCAATCCCCACATCACTTTTTCTGATTTTACCTTTTGGAGATTTTCCCCAGGTTGTCAAACCCATATATTGTTTTGTTTTACTGGCTCTGGAAACAATAATTTCTGCAGCGGTTTTTCCAGTAATAGCAAAATGCAGTTTATTTTGGACAGTTGCGAAAAATTCTTTTGTTTCTTCTACATTTGCAGAATAATCAATAGAAGTAGCATAAACATCAGTAATTTTTTGATATGACATCCGTTCACTTGCACGAATTTCACGAATGTCTTCCATCAGTTCATCAAAATAACGCGCATCAAATCTACTACCATGTATGAAGCGGTCTTTGTCCAGAGCCCAGCCCTTGATAATGTAATTTTTAAGTTTATCCGTTGCCCAAACCCTAAACTGCGTTCCCCTGGTTGTATTCACGCGGTATCCAATTGCTATAATAGCTTCTATAGAATAATGCTTTGTCTTATATTTCTTTCCATCAGAAGCAGTTATTAAGAAATCCTTAATAACTGCATCCTGTTCCAACTCTTTTTCTTTAAAAATACTTTTTAGATGCATATTTACATTAGGGGTTGTTGTTTCAAATAATTCCGCCATAAGCTTTTGCGTAAGCCATAGGTTCTCTTCAAAAAACAACACACCAATTTTTATCTTGCCATCTTCGGTTTCATAAATTGCTATTTGATTGTCCTGTAATTTTCTTTTGCGTTTCATATTTTTTTAAGTAGTCTGGTTTTCAATAGCTATAATAATTTCTCTTGAAAGGTCCTGCTGTCTTTCTTTTTCTTTCAGCAAATAATCTTCACCAGGCTTCTGTTTTACTATTATAAAGATAAATGTCTTTATATTTAAATATCTAT
>JAHIPJ010000127.1 GCA_018894445.1 Actinomycetota bacterium | reverse complement strand
CAATTCTCAATGTTGTTGATAATTTTTTTAGCTATTTTTTTGTTCTGATTCCAAACATTCTTAGGTCTACTGAAAGCATTATATCAAGGAATTATCTTATATTCTAATTGATAGTTAAATTATTGGTGTAAAATTTTCTGCATAAAAATAACTTGATAACATTAGAATCTGGAATGATATATTTTATCCATTTTTTAAAGCTTCTGTTATAATATTCAATTATATTCTTATTATATAGCTAAAACCTTAAGCAGAAATGTGGATCAGCCGAGAAATCTTGCAAAAAGCTTTACAGTGGAGTGAAAACTTATGGAAATATTTGGAATTGGGACTGATATAATAGAAGTAGAAAGAATCAAGTCAGCCATTAAGAACAATTCAGGATTCTTGAACAGAGTGTACACTGAAAATGAAATAGATTATTGCAGAAAAAAAAATAGGGGTAAGTATTCAAGTTTTGCTGCCCGTTTTGCTGCAAAAGAAGCAGTTGCAAAGTCATTAGCTGAAGGGGTCAGCAAGAATATATCTCTAAATGAAATTGAACTGAAAAATATGGATACTGGAGCTCCTTTTATAAAATTATATGGAAAAACTTATAATTTCAGCAAGCAACTTAGAATTAAAGAGATAAAAATATCAGTTTCCGCAACAGAAAAATTTGCAGTAGCCTATGCGGTAGCAATTATATAATTTAAAATTACCAAAAAGTTAATTTTTTTATTAAAATTATAAACAACAGTACTTTTTGTTATATTAAATAATTTAATATAGGTAGAATTAAGTGTGGTCTGGTGAGAAATGAAATTAAATAGAATTCTAAAAGGGAGCAGAATAGCAGAGATTGATAGTAAGGCTATAAGCGGTGGAATTGATTCAAAATCGCTTATGAAGAATGCCGGCAGTGGAATATCTAAGGAAATCACAGGTGATTTTGAAAATAAGAAGCTCAAGAGAGCTGCCCGTGGTCTGGTTGTCTGCGGAAGCGGGAATAATGGTGGCGATGGATTTGTAGCGGCTAAAGACTTAATGAACTATGGAATGAGAGTGATTGTATTTCATATATCTACGGTGGAGGAATTTAGCCCTGACAGCTTATTTTATTTTAAGGAACTTAAAGAGGCTGAAAATAGTGATGTATATTATTTAAAACTGGAAGATAAAAAAATAAGTTCTTTATTTAAAGAAGAGTTAGAAAAAGCTGATTTTGTTTTAGATGCCATATTTGGAACAGGCCTGCACGCAAAGGATGTTTACGGACCCGCAAATGAAATAATTGAAAGTATAAATTCCGCTAAAGAGAAGAACAGAAACCTGGAAATTTATTCTGTTGATATTCCCTCGGGTGTGGATTCTGATAATGGAAAAATTTTAGGAACAGCGGTACGGGCAGATAAAACAATAACCTTTGGCTGCAAGAAGATAGGGCTGGTTAATTATCCCGGAGCAGATTTTGCAGGGAAGATTAAAGTTATTGATATAGGCATTCCAGAAAAATATTACTCTGAATATGAGCAGATTTTTGAACCTGATTTCCAGTGGGTAGCCAGAAATATTCCCGTAAAAGAATCATGGACGTATAAATATAAAGTTGGAAACCTGCTGGTAATAGCAGGTTCTGCAGGGTTTACCGGGGCAGCTTCAATGACCTGTATGGGTGCCTTGAGATCCGGGGCTGGGATGGTGACCCTTGTTTGTCCCTGGGAGTTAAATAGCATCTTCGAGGAAAAATTAACAGAAGTAATTACTTATCCGGTTGAACAAACAGAAGATATTTCTTTACACATAAATAGTCTAAATGAAATATTAGATTTAAGCGATAGATTTAGTGCACTGGCAATAGGTCCTGGACTCTCAAGAAATTCAAGTACAATGTGCCTGGTAAGGGAACTGTTAAAAAATATAAAAAAACCGGTAGTACTGGATGCTGATGGCCTGCATGCACTTTACGGACCGAGAGATGTTGAGAGTATAAAAAATCTTGACCTGACAAATGTTATAATAACACCTCATGCCGGAGAATTGTCAATAATAATGGGTTTAGGCATGGTCCCTTTAGAAGACAGGATTAAAATAAATCTGGAAGTTGCTGGAAAATATAAATTAATATCTATACTTAAAGGAGCCAGAACTGTAATTTCTGATTATAAGGGTACGACCTTTATTAATCCTACCGGTAACTGGGGGATGGCATCAGCAGGTACGGGTGATATACTAACAGGTATTATTGGCTCACTTCTTTGCCAGGGAATGGGTCTTATGGAAAGTGCCGTATGCGGAGTCTTTATCCATGGACTGGCAGCGGATATTATGGTAAAAGAAACCAGCAGGACTTCTCTTATCGCAACGGATCTCCTGGAGGGTATTAAAAGGGTTTTTTTAGAAATAGAAAAAATTAAATATTAAAAAATATTTAAGATTAACAATATTAAATATGATGGGAGCTTAGAATGTCAGAGCTTTTAGCAAGAGATGTTATGGTAAAAAAAGTTATTACTATAAACAAGAACGCTTCGGTGGCAGAACTTTCAGAATTGCTTATAAAAAATAAGATAAGCGGTGTACCTGTTGTTGATGACAGAGGTAAACTGGTCGGGATTGCTACTGAAGGAGATTTAATTATAAGAGATGCTGATCTTCATTTTCCAAGATATTTCAAATTACTGGACAGTATTATATATCTTGAAAGTTTAAACAAGTTTAAGAGAAATCTCAGAAAATATTTAGGAACAAAAGCAGAGGATGTAATGACCAGTAAGGTTAAAATAGTTAAAGAAGATACACCGGTTAATGTAGTTGCAAATATAATGGTAAGGAATAATGTTAATAGAGTTCCCGTACTGGATAATGATGGTAATCTGGTAGGAATAATTACCAGAGCAGATATTGTAAAATCAATGGTTTGAAAACATGGTTATTTTAATGCGAACTTTATGCAAGAAAATAGTGTAATAAATAAAAGGTTTGCCTGGGCTGAAATTAATTTAGCACACCTTGACCATAACCTAAAAATAATTAAATCATATACTGCCTCCAAAGACACAAAAATAATGGCAGTAGTTAAAGCTGATGCTTATGGCCATGGGGCGATAGAGATTTCAAGGCAGGCAATAAAAAGCGGAGCATATGCACTGGGAGCGGCACTGGTTGAAGAGGGGACCGGCCTAAGAAAATCGGGAATTGATGCACCTATATACGTTTTAGGTGAAAGTCCTGCTGGAGCAATAGAAGAGGCTTTAGAGCATAATTTAATTCTATGTATAAATTCATATAAGTCAGCTCAATTTATATCGAAACAATGCAGTAAAATTGGAAAAGAAGCAACTATAAATATAAATGTGGATACAGGGATGAACAGGATAGGAATAAATTTTAATGATGCTGCCGACCAGATTTCAAAAATAGCAGCTCTTCCCAATTTAAGATTGGAGAGCATTTCTACACATTATTCCTGTGCCAGCAGCAGGGAAAGCTCTTATACTGAACTGCAGTGGGCTAGGTTTAATGAAATTATAAGACAGGTAAAAAATAGTAGAATAGCAGTAAAATATTTTCACTGTGCCAACAGCGCAGCCTTTTTCAGGTACAGGAATATGCATCTGGATATGGTAAGAACTGGGATTTCCATATATGGCTTAAATCCTTTTGACGGGAATTATAATGATTGGCTTGGTCCGGAAACAGGTAATGTTATATCCAGTTTAAAACCAGTGTTTAGCCTTAAAGCCAGGATATCTTTTATAAAAAGTGTTCCGAGGGGCGAGGCTATTTCCTATTGCGGCACT
>JAHIPJ010000126.1 GCA_018894445.1 Actinomycetota bacterium | reverse complement strand
TACCTTTAAGTTTTTTAGATTTACCGCTAGAATAGCGGGCTTCTTTGCCGGTATAGCCCATACCCAGTTTTACCTCCAGCTTTCCCCCTCTTTTTTTACCTTTCTTCTGTAAGTTAATATAGGTACCATCTGCTTCCATATAGGCAGTATCAAGAGAATTACCTTCTTTATATTCTAAATTTCTTATCTTTTGTAATTTCTTCTTCTGGTTTTCGATGATCAGTTTAGCCTCTTTTATTACTCCTCTTCTTATCGATTCGTGAGAATGAAAATTACCCAGTAAGAGTCTGGCCTGGCCTACTACCTCTCGGTAAGAAGAGAGGGTAGCCAGGAAGCACTCTATCCTGGCCCGGCATAGGCTTATCCTCTGGTTCTTACTTATGTTTAAGGCCTCATCTAAGAGGTAGTGAGTTTTACCTTGCTTGTCTTTATAACGGGTGCGGGCATAGAGGATGTCACCAAAACGGGTGAGAAAGTATTTTTTCCTTTTACCGGTATTCTTAAGTTCTCCTCTTTCTCTCTTATGACGCAGGTAATCATCTATATCGGTAAGGGCTTTTTCGAATACTCTACAAGCTATATTCTGTAATATTTCAAAGAGCATATCTTCTAAGATATCAAAGGTTAGACCCTTAATAGGTATTTTAACCTTGACCTGGGGGAAAGTTATTGTTATAGTATCCATGGGTGTAGCTTACCTCCTTTTTTAAAGGGTTTTTGTTTATATAGGTAAGTCTACACCTTTTTATTATATTTTTACAATCCTTCTCTTGCTATTTGTCTTATTGCTAACAAAAGAAAGTATTAATAATATATAATATTTTTTCTTCTAACTACCCCACTAAAGTTTACACTAACGACCTGGCCCCAAATATTTAAAAGGGAAAAGGTGCATTTTAGTTTACCATTTCCAATTTACTTTACCCTTGAGACTAAAAGTGAGTTTAGTACCACTAGAGCAGAGAAGGATGTAGAAGATAATTTTCCAAATAAACATTCTATATCAATTAAATAAAATACTATAAAACTTTCCGGAATCCTTGCATTAAAAGAGCAGGGGGTTTTATAAATAAGTTTTTTTAAAAAGAGGATTTTTAAAAGATTTGTCGTATAAGGAATACAGGAAAATTCCATAATACTGTAAGAGACGTAAATATCACAACAGGACCATTAAACATATGTTAGAAAATCCTCTTTATAAGGGATGGCTAATTATAAAGATAATAAAGTTAAGAGTACAGAACTGTTTTTAATATAAAAAGCCTTGCGTTATTTTTAAAATTAAAAAATTAAAATCTAAGGTTTGTTTTGTTAGGAATAGCTATAAGTGTAATTTTATTAGTAAAGACAAATCTATGATAAATTTTTAAGGAAGTTATGGTAAAAATTCGTACATCAATACCAAGCGATCTTGCAGCAGAGGTATTATTTGCATCCGAGACCACATGCTGTGTATGTGGAGAAAGAGGAAAGACGTTACAAATACATCATATTGACGAGAATCCAAATAATAACACATTTGAAAACCTCTCGGTTCTTTGTCTTGAGTGTCATAACAAGACCCAAATAAAAGGCGGATTTGGACGTATACTAAATACTCCTTTAGTTATTAAGTATCGGGATGAGTGGTTAAAGAGAGTAAAACTACGTAGAAATCTAGCCGATGAAGCAGCAGTAAAAATACAAGTTGGAAAAGAAACCCTAAGTGAGCAAGTAGAAACAGTCATAGAAATGCCAATAAAGCATACAGAGCTCAAAGAACCACTATTGAAATATATCAATTCTCTACCATACTTCATAGCAGCTTTACTTCGTCAGGCGCAGCCAAAGTGGGATACTGGTGTCACAGCCACTATGGTTCAGGTAAACTATGACTGCATAGATTCTTTAAAAGGTATTTTAGTTGCTCTAGCGAGTTACTATTCTCAGAAGCAATTTGATAATCAAAATCCACAAGAATATTTTTCCGATGTTATTGCATCAAGATTTCAATGGCACCGAGCCATACTTGAGCCATATGGTCCAGGAGGTACAATCGTAAATGTTATTTGTAGCGGTAGTGTTTTAGAGGATACAGAACACATGATCGAAGATATGGTCAGAGCACTCGCTGGACATGATAATGAATTCAATTGGGAAAATTGGCTAAAACGATGGCGTGGAGAGAAAATATAGCAAATTAATCAAGCCAATGCGGAATGCTATGCGGCTGATTTCGGCATTAGTGTGAAAAAATAATTTTAAGATAACAAGTGGTTTTTATGAGACAGCCTGGATAGCCAGACAATAACCAGCCCTTTGGCCTTTTACTTAAGAGCTTTTTTCTTTGGAAAAGAAATATTTTTAAAAGATTTGTCGTATAATGAATATAAAAAGCTTTTCCAAAAAATATAAGTTTAAAAGAGAAAGATATGAAAATAGAGGAAATTATATTGCAATGTTTACGGGTTGTATTGAATTGGCCTTTAGTTGCAATAATTCCAATATTTTTATTTAAAAAACAAATTAGCGATTTTTTAAGTCGTCTTATTAGAGGTAAAATTGGGAACCTTTCTGTTGAAGCTACACCTCCAAAGCAAGAAAAAGTTATTATAGAAAATAATAATAAAAATCCTTTAATTCAAATGATGAAAGATGATCCTGAAAACGCCTATCATGAGATTCTTAAACTTTATGAAGATTATTTTTACGAAAGAAGTTTTAATATAATTTATGGAACTCAAATTAACTTACTTGACCACTTAGATAAAAAACCAGATAAAAGCGAAAAGTACAATTTTATATTTATTAAGTTTTATTTCAAGCATTTAGGCAGAAAACCAAAAACAAAAAAACCATACAATCAATATCTTGACTTTTTAGAAATTAATAAATTTATTGAAATATTAAACGCGAATAAAACAAATAATGAGAAAATTCTTAAAATAACCCCTTCAGGAATAAAATATTTATCTTATATTAAAACCCATTATCCCGAAAGATATAAAAACAAGCCTTTTTAATAGTTTAAATTTATTTATAAAAGGAAAAAATAAAATGGAAAACACTCTCTATTATGGAGACAATCTAGAAATCTTAAGAGAACATATTAAAGATGACACTATTGACTTAATTTATCTTGACCCGCCCTTTAATAGTAATAAAAATTACAATGTTCTTTTTGGTGAAAAAAACGGAACACAATCACATGCTCAAATAGAAGCATTTGAAGATACATGGCATTGGGATATAAAAGCAGAAAAAACATATTCAGAAATAGTAGAACGGTTACCTAATAGAATAGCATCTTTGATAAAAGCCTTAAGATGTTTTCTAGGTGAAAATGATATGATGGCATATCTAGTAATGATGGCAATAAGAATTTTTGAATTAAGACGGATTTTAAAAAATACTGGGTCAATATATTTGCACTGTGATCCGACAGCAAGTCATTATCTAAAACTTTTATTGGACGCGGTGTTTGGAGCAAATAATTTTAGAAATGAAATAGTTTGGAAACGAGCTAGTGCGCATAAAGACCCTCGTAAATGTGGGAAAATCCACGATATTCTATTTTTTTATTCTAAAACTGATATATATAACTGGAATCTTCAATATACTCCATATTCATCTGAGTACCTTGATGCTGAGTGGCACCTTTTGCCATCAGACCGTTATTATAAATCTGAGAATATGCTAGATCCGCGTAAGAGCATGACCGAATATGATTTTATGGGAACGAAGGCACGATGGAGAACAAGTTATGAAAAGATGATGGAACTTTGGAAGGCTCCAGAAACCGAAGTTCCTAATAGTCATGGAAGAATAAAGTTAGGTAGAGACGGAAAGCCTATTAAGCGTTGCAGAATCATCTTTTTAGATGAATTGCCTGGAATTCCACTTCAGTCTATTTGGAGTGACATTCTTTCACTACGAGGAGGAGCAACTGAACGACTTGGCTACCCCACCCAGAAGCCCGAAGCATTACTTGAAAGAATAATTAAAGCAAGTAGCAATAAAGGGGATGTTGTATTAGATCCTTTTTGTGGATGTGGAACAACTATAACTGTTGCAGAGAAATTAGAAAGAAAATGGATCGGAATTGATATCACACATTTAGCTATATCATTAATGAAACTTCGATTAGAAGATACATTTGGTGATGGTATTAATTACGAAGTAATTGGGGAACCGGTAGATTTAGAGGGAGCTAAAGCACTTGCACAACAAGATCCTTATCAATTCCAGTGGTGGGTATTAGGATTGGTAGGAGCCAGACCTTTTGAATCTGAAAAGAAAAGGGGAGCAGACAGGGGAATTGATGGATGTATTTACTTTCATGATGATCCAAATATGAAAAAAACTAAACAAATTATTCTTCAGGTAAAAAGCGGCCATGTTAATAGAGGGATGATTGATGCCTTAAAGGGGGTAGTGGAAAGGGAAAATGCAGAATTAGGGATATTTATCACATTACAAAGTCCGACAAGGCCAATGATCAAAGAAGCTGTTTCAAGTGGTTTTTACAAATCACCGTCGGGAAAAAACTATCCAAAAATACAAATATTAACTATAGAGGAACTTTTATATAAAAATAAAAATATTGAACGTCCTCCTAAAGTAGCTATTAGCGATATAACTTTTAAGAAGACCAAAAGACATATTTATAACAAAGGTGAACAAGGAAAATTATTATAATAGAGATAATAAAATATCTTAGAAAGTTTTATCCATGCAAACAATAACCTTAATCAACCAAAAGGGCAGGGTAGGTAAAACTGCTCTTAAATGGTTAAAAAAATTTGTTAATTGAAAGCCTAAATTATGAAAGGAAAATCTTTTTTTGTAATTTTATTAGTATAAATAAACCCAATGTTATATGGAGAAAAAATGAAATATTGGATCTTAGAAATATTAAAAACTTTTTCGATGCCTGCAATACTTATCTTAATAATAATTGTTGTTCTCACAAAATTCATTGACATTAATAATCAAGAAATATCTTATATTGTACTAGGTGTAATGCTTGGTGTCATACTTGGATTCACTGCAGATTTAATAAAAAGAGGATTTGACGACTTAACTAAAACACAAAGATTAAAAAAAATATCATTAAAACTTTTAGAACAAGACGCGGATAGTATTTATAGAAATGTATACCTTTGGGACTTGTTCCAGAAACAAGATAATATTCCAAAAGAAGATAAAGTACATATACCACCTGAGATTGATTTAAAATATTGGAATCTCTTAAAACAAGATAAAGAATTTCTTATGCTGGCTGCCAATGAACCTTTCAATGAGATTTTTTATATTATGTGGGATTTTGAAAAAATAAACTCCCAAATTGAGTTAGCAAAAAGAGGGAATAAAATGGCTTTTCAGTTAGCAATAGCACTTTATCAAATAACTGTAAAAGATGGAATTCACAAAAAATTATTACTTATGTTTAAATCAGAACAAGAAATAAAAGAAATCGATGAAAAATATCCAAAACCAAAAGAAGATTCTGATAATTACAAACTATAGCCCTAATTAACCAAAAGGGTAGGGGAGGAAAAACTACTCTCAAACGATTAATAAGTACTATAAATTATTTCTTCTAAAGAAAGGAGTAATAAATAATTTTGAATAAAGAAAAAGTTGAATCGAATGTTTGTCTAATTAAAGATTGTGGCAGACCAATTCATAAAGAAACAAAGTACTGTATTTTTCATGCAAGTGCAGAGGAAAAGACTGAAAAAGAATTCGAGAAGGCACTAAAAGAATATATACAGGAAATCAAAGAAGAAGATAAAGATTATATCTTTAGAGATTTTATTTTTATCGGATATATAGAATTTAACAATACCGTTTTTAAAACTGACTATACCAGCTTTTTGGGAGCAATCTTTCAGGGAGATGTTGCCTTTCTAGCGGCGGCTTTTATTGGATGTTCTCTCTTTTTTGGGGCAACCTTCAAGGGAGATGTTAGATTTATAGGAGCAGACTTCCAGGGATATGCTGACTTTAGGGAAGCAACCTTCGAAGGAGCTGCTAATTTTTGGGGTGCAACCTTCGAAGGAGCTGCTTACTTTGAGGAGGCAACTTTCAAAGGAGATGCTGATTTTAGAAAGGTAAAATTTCTGTTGTTAAATAACTTTATGGGTGCAACCTTCGAGGGAGATGCTGACTTTGGTAATGTTATTTTCTCTCCTGGAAATAAGTTAAATCTTAAAGTAAGAGGGGGCGGAATTATCTTCTTTAAACACACTTTCTTAGAAAATGTCTTTTTAGACTTAGATTTAGATAATGGAGTATTAATTGTCTTTACCGATTCCTTACTGGGAAATACTAAAGCCCAAAAAAAACAAATCGAGAATCATATTCTCCAAGAAAAAAGAAAAGAGTTTTCTCAAGCCCGAGAGGTTTTTCTTCTCCTTAAGAATAATTTCCATAGTATTGGAAGATATGATGACGAAAGCTGGGCTTTTAAAAAAGAAAAAGATATGGAAAGGAAAGGTAGTTGTCATTTTAATACTTTGCATAAATGGCTTTGGTCTTGTTTTTTAAATGCAATTTATGGTTACGGAGAGAAACCAGAAAGAGTTATAGTTTCTGCAATAGCAATAATTATTATTTTTGCTTTTGTTTTTATGAATTTTGGTATTGATGCTAATCCACAGTTAGATACTATACCAAAATGTAATATCTTAAAAGAATTATTTTTAGGAGTCCGATATGGTGATTTATTAATTAGATTAAAAGATATATCATGGGAACAGTTAAAAAATTGTTTGTATTTTAGTACCGTTACTTTTACTACTTTAGG
>JAHIPJ010000125.1 GCA_018894445.1 Actinomycetota bacterium | reverse complement strand
TTTTAGTTGTTGACCATGGAATAATATCTTTAAGCGGGCTCCCCTTAAGAAGAAGATTGAGGTATAAATATATGGAGACAAGCCAAAATCTCTCTTATTTTAAGAAAGCAAATAAAATTGTAACCGTGTCAAAGTATCTGCTTAACTGCCTGCCCAAAAATTTAAGAGAAAAAGCTACCTTTATATACAACGGATGCGACCACTACCAGGAAGAAATAATTGGTGAGAAAGAAATCAATAATTTCAGAAATGAAATAGGAGTAAGTCCTGAAGATATTTTATTGTTATTTGTAGGAAGATTAAACCTTACCAATCAGCCTTATAAAGGATTATCAGAGCTTATTGATATATACCAGAACATTTCTAAAAAACATAAAAATATTAAGCTACTAACTGTCGGGTATGGTTCAAAAAATGATGAAGAATTACTTAAAAACCAGGGAATATTATCTATAAGCAACGCCCCCGAGGAACTCATGCCCCTAATTTACAGGTCCTGTGATATCTATACTACCTGCTCCTTATGGGAAGGGTTCGACCTGCCTATTGCGGAAGCTCATAGTTTTAAGAGACCAACTCTTTGCTATGATATTGGTGCCCACTCAGAAATCTCTCAAAATGGAAAAACAGGATTTATAGTAAAAAACAAGAAGGAATTTACAGAAAAATTAGAAATTCTTGTAAATAATCCGGAGTTAAGAAAAGAAATGGGGGAAGAAGCCAGAGAATATGCCGGGAGATTTACCTGGGAAAATAGTGTAAAACAATATCACCAGATCATTAAAAAGATGCTTAATTTAAAAGATTCAGATATTACAGCTAAACCATATATTGATAGATATAAGCCATATCTGAGCAAAGATGTGTCAGTAATCATTGTCAACTACAACTCATCTTACCCCGTATTAAAGGAATGCCTGGACTCAATTAAAAACCAGACCCATAAAAATATTGAAATCATTATCTTCGATAATAACTCCACCTACAATGTTCTGGAGGATATCAAAAAAGACTTTAAAGACATAAAAATAATATACTCTAAAAAAAATCTTGGTCTGGGAGAAGGAATAAACCAGGCTTTAAAATATGCAAATTCGGATCTTATCGTAATATCAAATTTTGATGTAAGCTATAATCACGATGCCTTTGAACAAATGGTAAACTCAATCAACAATCTTGAGAGTACTTATCTGGGTGTAGCTCCAAAAGTTAAATTTTACTATCAGAAAGATTTTCTTGAAAGTGTGGGTATTTACCTGGATAACAGCTTTTATATAGGTCATTATGGGCTGGGACAGCTGGACCTGAGCCAGTATAATAGAACCGAAGATATTTTTGGAGTATCCTTTGTATCCTGCTTAATAAAGCGTGATGCTTTTTATGAAAATAAAGTAGGACCGGTTGACCCTACCTTTTTCTTATTCTACGAAGATGCGGATTTTTGCTACCGGGCAAACCTTCATGGATATAAATTCAGATCCTGTCCCTCTGCAATCTGTTATCATAAATATGCATACAGCTTCAGAGATGAAGCAACCGCTTTTCAGAGAAAATATTATTATCAAAAGTTAAATCTTTTAAAAACTTCTTATAAAAATGCTGAGCTGCATAACCTTAAAAGAATTATGTCCATTGAACTTGATATTCAAAAACAAAACTTAAGAGATATTAACCTAAAGACAACTGCCAGAGAAATAATGAGGGATTTCAAAAAAAATATAAGCCATCTTAGAAGTAAAAGAAATTATATGCAGTTTTCCAGACAGATATTTGATACTGATATCACTAAATATAGCTGGGGAGAGAACATTTACTTTGATATTGTAAAAAATGAACCAATTTATTCCATTGAGAATCTTCATCACTCTTACCGCAGGTTATTTGCTCTTATGGGAAATGAGAGATATGGAGGATATGCTAATTATCTGTTGAATTTAAAAAATACTAAATTTAAAATGGAAACCAACTTATTTAAAAATATACTACACAGTAAATTAGAATATGAACCTACCTCAGTACATAAACTTATAGATAAAATACAATGACAGGCAACATTTTTAGAATCGGAATTGATATATCCACTCTGTTAAATCATGGACCGAATATCGGTGCTGGCAGATATATAATAAATCTGGTCCGTAACCTTCTGGAAATCGATAATAAAAATACTTATGTTTTAACCGGAAGGTATACTTCTACTGAGTACCTTGAAATTGCATATAATCTCAAGAAAGATTTTGAAAATAATAAGATTGAACTGAAGTTCTATGGGACTCCACAAAAAAAACTTGATTTATGGAACAGACTTAAATTTCCTCCCATTGAATTTCTGGGTTTCAAAGCTGATATATTGCATTGTCCTGATTATCTTATTCCACCCACCTTAAACAAAAACATCGTCTTAACCATCCATGACCTGGCTTTTATAAGGTTTCCGCAGTTTAATTTTCCCTGGTTTATAAAAAAATATACCATTGAGGTAAAAAGAAATGCAAAGCGCGCTAAAAAAATCATAGCTGACTCACAAAGTACAAAAAACGATATAGTAAATTTTTTTAACATAAATCCTTCCAAAGTAAGCGTGGTACGTCTGGCAGCAGATGCCTTTTTTAGAAAGCTTCCCAGTAAAGAAAAAGGGAAGGGAGTACTTAAAAAATACAACATAGACAAAAAGTATATTTTATCTGTAGGCACAATTGAGCCGCGTAAAAATTTTACCACACTTATAAAAGCATTTAATATTGCAAAAAAAAGAAATGCTGGCTTTGGCTATAAGCTTGTTATTGCGGGAAGAACAGGTTGGAAAAGTGAAGCTACTTACACCGAAAGAGAAGCAAGCCCATACAAAGATGATATATTATTTATAGGAAAAGTTTCAGATGAAGATCTCCTTCAGATTTATAACCAGGCAGAATTATTTGTCTACCCATCCCTTTTTGAGGGCTTTGGTCTTCCCCCGCTGGAAGCAATGAGTTGCGGCCTTCCTGTAATGGCTTCTGATTCGTCATCGCTGAAGGAAGTAGTAGGTGATGCTGGAATACTGGTTCCATCAGAAGATCATAGGGAGATATCAAGGCAAATATTATACGTTCTTAAAAATGAGAAGTTAAAAGAGGAGCTTAAGAAAAAATCACTAATTCAGGCAAGAAAATTTAACTGGACAAAGACTGCAGAAAAAACATTGGATATATATAAATAAAAATGAAAATAATATATAATATTTCTAATAACAAATATTTGAGTACAACTTTTAAAGATAAATAATAGATAAAAAAATACAGTAAATTTTAAAATATTAGCATTGAAAGAAAATAATATATATTAATGTTAACAAAAGGTAACAGTTTGAAAACTTTAAAAATACCAAAAGATGAAATAAAAGAATACGAAAAACTTAAGGTTATATCACAGGTAGCTGTGGTTAAGGAAAAAATAGAATTGTTTGAAAAAAAATATAGATGCTGCCTTGATAATTTTTCAAAAGAAATAAATAAAAGAAAAAGTGAAGATTTTGACATGTGGGATGACTATATTGAGTGGAAAGCATACAAAAAATCTCTACAGGAACTGAAACAGAAAATCAAGGAAATTGATGATGCTGAAGACATTACAGTCACTTAAAACAAATAAAATTGTCAAAACCTACGCTATCTTAGACTTCAAGCAAGGAAAAACCTTTTACTATCTAAAAATAAGAGCGGTACTGATAAATAACAGCATCTTACACATAAGAGAATACATCTCAGACAATGAACGTATATATTCATACCACTGGCAAAGTAAAGATGGCAAACTTATTTGTAGATGGGATAATGCTCCACATTATACATGGTTAAAGACATTTCCACACCATAAACATGTATCAGAAAAAATTGAAGAATCACAAGAAACTGACTTGGAAAACATTTTAAAAAAGATAGAAAATCACATATGAGTCTGCTGCAAAGTCTCTGTAATTTATTTTATCAGTTCTAATGAGCGTGTAACAAATTGGGGCTGTGCTACCCAAGACGTCAAAATCACAGACCTACATTTAGCAATATT
>JAHIPJ010000124.1 GCA_018894445.1 Actinomycetota bacterium | reverse complement strand
GGTGCGCCCGGGGAAATGGCTCCGGTGGCAAGAGACAGATTCTATGATATCCTTAAAAAAGAGTTGTGTTTAAAAGATAAACGCTGGAAGATATTTTTTATTTTTATTTTAAAAATTATATAATTAGTAGATTAAAAAAACGTGATTTACCAGTTAAAGCATATATTTTTAAGATTACCGGTGGACTTAAGGGAAATTAATAAATAATACAGAAAGAGTAAATTTGGATAACAGAGCAATAGGAGTATTTGATTCCGGTGTTGGCGGCCTTACTGTTTTACAGGAAATAATAAAAACTGTTCCTGATGAAAATACCATATATTTTGGGGATACTGAAAGAGTTCCCTACGGGCTGCGGGATTTGAATGAAGTTAAAAAATTTGTTTTTAAAATAACCGGATTTCTTTACGACAAAGATGTTAAACTTATTGTAATTGCCTGCAATACCTCTACCGCGGCGGCTTTAAAAGACTTAAAAAAACAATATGATATACCTATGATAGGGGTAATAGAGCCAGGAGCCAGGACTGCGGTTTACAATACCAAAAATAAAAGAATTGGAGTTATTGCCACTAAAGGTACAGTTGAGAGCAATGCATACCCGGAAGAGATTGCAAAAATTGATCCGGAGATAAAAACATTTTCAATGCCTGCTCCTTTACTGGTAGATTTTATAGAAAGAGGTATTCTTGAAGGCAATTTTCTTGATGAGGCTATTTACGGTTATCTAAAACCATTATTTGATGCTGAGATTGATGTGCTGATACTTGGCTGTACCCATTTTCCATTAATAGAGAAAAGGATTTTATCATGTAGCGGTAATGGAATTAAGGTAATAAGCTCAGCAGTAGAAACTGCCAAAGATGTAAAGAAGATACTTACAGAAAAAGGATTATGTGCAGCCGGCAAAAAAAAACCGGAAAGGATTTTTTATGAAACTGGTATGACCAGCAATTTTTTTGATGTTGGAAAAATGTTTCTCGGGGAAGAGATAAAGGAAGTCATAAGAACAAAACTTGATATATAAAGAAAATAAAAAATATTTGAATATTATTTTAAAGGGGAAGGTTACCAGTGATGGTTAAAAGAATTGACAACAGGAAAAATGACCGGTTAAGAGAAATAAAAGTAACCCGTAATTACATATCGCATGCTGACGGCTCGGTGTTTATTGAAATGGGGAAAACCAGAATTGTTTGCACAGCTATTGTTGAGGATAAAGTCCCCAGGTTTTTAGCAGGCAAGGGGTCAGGCTGGATCACTGCAGAATATGATATGATCCCGGGTGCTGCTCCGCAGAGGATAGTCAGAGCTCAAACTACAGGTAGAATTAATGGTAGGACTCATGAAATCCAGAGGTTGATTGGCAGATCGTTAAGGGCTGTAGTGGATTTAAATAAAATTGGTGAAAGAACTGTCTGGATAGACTGTGATGTAATTGAAGCTGATGGAGGAACCAGGACCGCTTCAATAACTGGAAGCTTTATTGCTCTTTTTGATTGCATGCATTCACTGGTTGAGAAGAAGATTATCGATACGATGCCGATAGAGAATTTTCTAGCTGCGGTAAGTGTAGGAATTGTAGATGGCGAGATTCTGGTTGATCTCTGCTTTGAAGAAGATTCCAGAGCACAGGTGGATATGAATGTAGTTATGGATTCAAAAGGTGAATTAATTGAAGTTCAGTCTACAGCAGAACTTAAACCTTTTAGCAGGGAGGATTTTGATAAGATGCTGGAAAAGGCAACCAGTGCCATAAAAGAAATTATAGAAATTCAAAAGAAGATATTAAGTCAGAATTTGTAATTATTATTTAATCATTCAGGTGCTAATCTATTGCAGATAGTTATTGCTTCAAAAAATATTGGAAAAATCAAAGAGATAAAATCATTTTCTAATGTTTCGTTAAATGTGGAATGGCTGACTTTTAAAGATTTTAAAAAATTTCCTGATATCATAGAGAAAGGTAACGATTTTTTAGAAAATGCAAGACTTAAGGCCAGGAGTATTTCTCTTCATACAAATAAAATTACCCTTGCTGATGATTCAGGGCTGGAAGTTGACTTTTTAGAAGGCAGACCTGGGGTAAAATCATCAAGATATAGTGGAGCTGATGCCACAGATAAGCAGAACAGGGACAAGCTGCTAAAAGAAATGGAAAATGCAAGAAAAATTTCAGACAGGACAGCCAGATTTGTCTGCAGTATGGTGTTGTGGAATCCGGAAAAAGGCTCTATTTTCGAGACCAGGGGTATCTGTGAGGGCTTTATAGGTTTTGAGGGAAAGGGTACTGGTGGTTTTGGCTATGATTGTATTTTCATTCCGACAGGGTACAAAAAAACAATGGCCCAGTTGACCCAGAAGGAAAAAAATAATATCAGTCACAGGGGGAAAGCTCTTAGTGCCCTGTACAAGTTTATTGTAAATTTATAGAATTATGATATTATTCTTTCTGCTAAAATGTTAGCTATTATAATCGGGGTGTAGCGCAGTTTGGTTTAGCGCACCTGCTTTGGGAGCAGGGGGTCGGAGGTTCAAATCCTCTCGCCCCGACCTTG
>JAHIPJ010000123.1 GCA_018894445.1 Actinomycetota bacterium | reverse complement strand
CTTAATTATTTTTTTCTTACTTCGACCCTTTTATTATAAAATACTCTGAAATTATTACGTTAAGATTAAGAGTAGATTAAGATTTAATGAAATTTTTAGGCAGTCTAAGCTTTCGAATAAGACATTTTAGCAATATTTTGCTTTAATTTTTTAAATTGTTTATAATATTTAAAACTCGAGGCCGTTAATCCAGAAATTATTTTAAACTCTTTAGGTATTTTCCATGAGTAAAGAAAAGATTTTAGTGGTCGATGATGAAAAAGATATCATTGAGCTTCTTCAATATAATTTGGAAAAAGAAGGATATAGAATAAGCTGTGCCTACAGTGGGGAAGAGTGCTTAGAAAATGTTAAAACTGAACTTCCGGATTTAATTCTTCTGGATTTAATGCTTCCTGAAATAGACGGCTTAGATGTTTGTAAAATTTTAAAAAGAAATCCCCAAACTTCTCACATTCCCATCATTATGCTTACTGCCAAAGGAGAAGAAACTGACATCGTATTGGGCTTGGAATTAGGGGCAGATGATTATATCACTAAGCCCTTCAAGGTAAGAGAATTATTAGCCCGAGTAAAAACTGTACTCCGTAGAACAAAAATTAATATTCCCCCTCTCCCCAAAGAAAAAGACATTATTAAATTTGAAGACCTGGTTATTGATTCAACCAAACATCAGGTTACTCTAAAAGATAAACCTTTAAATTTAACCTCTACAGAATTTAATTTATTAAAATTTTTAGCTTCCCATCCTGGAAAAGTCTTTACCAGAGAGCAATTACTTGATCAAGTTTGGTCAGAAAATAGTTATATTGTAGATAGAGCAGTTGATGTTCATATTAGAAGACTTCGCCAGAAGCTACTTACGGCTAGTGAATATATAATTACTATTAGAGGAGTAGGATACAGGTTTAAAGAAGAAATATGATAAAAAAAATCAGTGTAAAATTGTTTCTAACTTATGTAATTATAATTATTGTCTGTGTTTTATCTACGGGGATATTTGCAACCATTTATTTGCGTAATTTTTATATTGACCACTTAGCTTCTAATCTTGAATCTAATGCTACTCTGGTCAAAGAATTTTTATATAAAGATTTAACCGAAAATAATTTATCCCAGATAAAATCTAAAACTGAGGCTTTAGGCAAAGAGATCAAAACAAGAATAACCGTTATCGATACAGAGGGAAAAGTATTGGGTGATTCAGAAAAAAACCCTGCCTTAATGGAAAGCCACTCTGATAGATCTGAGATTAAAGAAGCCCTACTGGGTAAAACCGGAAAGAGCATCCGTTATAGCTTTACTTTAGAGATAAATATGCTTTATATCGCTATTCCCATAGTTAAAGATAATCAAATTTTAGGGATAGTCCGACTCTCTTTACCTTTAGTAGAAGTTAATGAGAATATTGCTTATTTACGCAGAATCATTCTTTCTGCTACTATGATCAGCTTACTTATTGCCTCATTAATTAGCTTAATAATATCCTTAGGTATCACCAGACCGGTAAAAGAGATGACCGAAATTTCTCAAAGAATATCTAAGGGTGATTTCAGTAAGAAATTGGCATTTCGTTCTCCAGATGAAATAGGCCAGTTAGCTCTTTCCTTAGACCAGATGTCAGAAGATCTGGAGAATAAAATAAAGGTCATCAGTGAAGATAAGAATAAAATGGAAATAATACTCTCCAATGTTATTGAAGGGATAGCGGCTATTGATAAAAAAGGTAAGTTTATACTTTGTAATTATGCTTTTGAAAAAATAATTAATTGCTCCCGAGATAAAGCTTTAGGGAGATTCCACTGGGAGATCATTAGAAATAATCAATTAAATGAACTTCTAAAAGAAACTTTACAGAAAGGCCGGGCTTTAACACAAGAAATAACGATTTTATTCCCGCAAGAGAAAATATTCTATGCTTCCTCTACGCCTTTGGGGGAAAAAGAGAATATTTGGGGAGTGGTAGTAGTATTAAATAATATTACTAAAATTAAAAGATTGGAGAAAATGCGGATAGAATTTGCAGCTAATGTTTCCCATGAGCTGCGTACTCCTCTCACCTCTATCCAGGGATTTGTGGAAACTTTAAAAGAAGGGGCAATAAATGATCCGGAAAAAACTCAGCACTTTTTAAAAATTATCGAAAAACAGAGTAATAGACTAAATAACTTAATTGAAGATCTCTTACACCTCTCTAAAATAGAGTCTCAAGAAATAGTAATGGATTTACAATCGACCAATCTAAAGGATTTACTTGATAAGGTCATAGCAGAATTTAAAGAAATAATTGTGCAAAAAAAATACCAAATTACCACAAATATTTCTCCTCAATTTCCTTTATTAAAAGTAGATCCAGAACAAATTGAATTAGCTTTACGCAATCTTTTGGATAATGCGATAAAATATACGCCGGAGAAGGGAGAAATCTCTATCTCTGTTTTAGAAAGAGAAAAAGATATTTATATAGAAGTTGCCGATAATGGAATAGGTATACCTTCAGAACATTTACCCCGAATCTTTGAACGTTTCTACCGAGTAAACAAAGACCGCTCCCGAAATTTGGGAGGAACTGGTTTAGGTTTAGCTATAGTAAAACATATTGCTCAAGCACATAAAGGGACAATAGGTGTAGATAGCGAGTTGGGGAAAGGTTCCAAATTTTTCTTCACCCTTCCTAAAAATTCTTCGTTTTAGACTACCATCCAAGCGTAAATTCAAAATCCTATTACAAAAGCTACAAATTGCTATTAACTGCCTCTGCAAATATAAATTTTATAAATTAATCAAAACTTAATTATTTTGTAATCTAATTGTAACATTAGAAATATAAAATAATTTTAGAGTAAAAATATTAATTTTAGGAGGTATGATTTAATGAAAAGAATTACTTTAATTCTAACTTTAGCTTGCATTATTTTAACTCTAATGGTTCCTATTTCTCAAGCAGGAGAAAAACAACTGGTGGTTCAAGGCTCCACTACTGTCCTCCCTATCGCTCAAGCAGCTGCCGAAGTCTTCATGCAGAATAATCCACAAGCAGACATCTCGATAAGAGGAGGTGGATCAGGAAATGGTATTGCCGCTCTAATTGACGGAACTTGTGATATTGCTAATTCTTCTCGACCTATGAAGGATAAAGAAATTTTACTCTGTCAAAATAAGGATATTAGCCCTGTTCCCCATATCGTAGCAATGGATGGTATTGCAGTGATAGTTCATACTTCTAATCCAATTCAGGGATTAACTATTGAACAAATAAAAGATATTTATATCGGTAAAATAACTAATTGGAAGGAATTAGGAGGGCAGGACCAAAAGATAGTAGTTGTTTCCAGAGATTCATCCAGTGGAACATTTGAAACATTTGAAAGTT
>JAHIPJ010000122.1 GCA_018894445.1 Actinomycetota bacterium | reverse complement strand
TTTTAATTCTCCCGCTTATATCTGCTGATATTTTTACTTCCTTTAATTTTTTATTAACTATTTTTATTGCCTCATCAACTAATGATTTCCTTTCTTCCAGTTTTTCATTAAACATATCTTTTATTTTCTCGTACTCTTTCGGATACAGGTATTTAAAACTTAAATTTTCCAATTCTGATTTTATTTGATATATTCCTAATCTGTGGGCAATAGGCGCATAAACTTCAAGAGTTTCTATTGAATTTATACGTCTTTTTTCCTCATCTAGCGAGAATAGGGTACGCATATTATGAAGCCTGTCGGCAAGCTTTACCAGTATTATTCTCACATCTTCAGACATTGCGATTATCATTTTTCTTATATTACTTACCTGCTGCTCTTCTTTGCTGGTAAAAACTATTTTATCTAATTTTGTAACCCCATTTATAATATTGGCAGTCTTTTGCCCAAATTCTTTTTTAGCCATTTCCAGACTATAAT
Organism: Actinomycetota bacterium; assembly: GCA_018894445.1. GTDB lineage: Bacteria > Actinomycetota > Humimicrobiia > Humimicrobiales > Humimicrobiaceae > Hydromicrobium. The sequence goes on along the minus strand of JAHIPJ010000122.1, from coordinate 1,639 downwards.
CTGTATCTTCTATCACATCATGTAAAATCGCTGACACGATAGATATCTGATCCAGCTCAATATCCGCCAGTATTCCAGCTACTTCAAGAGGATGAACTACAAAAGGCTCACCAGATTTTCTATACTGGTTTTGATGATATTTTTTTGAAACCAGATAAGCCTTATGGAGTAACTCTTCGTCTACATCAGGATTGTAGGCTTTAATTTTTTTTACTAACTTATTATATATAAGATCAGTATTTATATTCTTAATTTTACTATTCAGTTCTAAACTCATCTTTCTTCATTTTTAATTAAAAAATTACTATTATTATAAAACATTTTCGGCTTCTCTAAAATAAGTCTAATATCACAAGTTGTATGGTCTTAAAATCACCCCAAATATTTTCTTCAATTTTGTATAATATGTTAATCTTATTACCGGTTATTACCTTCTTCTTGACTCTTTCGTCTATTTTAAACATTATAGCATCAAATATCCTGCCGGATTGCTTGAGTTTTAACTTCACATGTCTTTCTTCCATTAAATAATAAAAATCTATAATAGCGCAGTTTCCTGTTGTAAAACTGGGTTCAGGATTACCTGCTCCAAAAGGCTTGAGTAAATTAATTTCGTTTAAAATTTTCTTATTTATATCTCTAAAGTTTAATTCCAGATCATAGGCAAATATTTTCTCAATATCCTTATCCTTAATATTTTTATCAGCAATTTCTAACATCTTCTTATAAAAAGTTTTAAAATTTAAAACATTCATACTTATCCCACAAGCCATTCTGTGTCCCCCAAAATTCTCAAATAAATCACCAAGAGAAACAAGATTCCCGTATAAATCAAATTTGTTGGTGCTTCTTCCGGAACCCTTAAGTTTCCCTTCCATTTCTTTAAATAAAATGGTAGGAATATTAAATCTTTTTACAATATCAGAAGCCACTATTCCCAGTACTCCCTCATTCCAGTTTTTTGATTTATCTATAAATATTTTCTTTTCCTTAACAATTTTATCAAAATCATTATTTTTAATTATTTCATTTAATATGTCTTTTTGGATATTCTTTCTCTCTTCATTAAAAGAATTAAGGTCATTTATTATTTTATCTAAAATATCTCCTTCTTTACTTAAAAGATTAAAACTGCTTTCTGCATTTTTTATTCTACCGGCCGCATTCAGTCTTGGAGCTATTATAAATCCTATATCGTATTCACTTATATTTTTCTTATCCTTTATTACTGCGTTTATCATTTTTTTAAGGCCGGGGTTGACGGTTCTATTAAGTATTTTAAGACCTTTTTTAACCATTACCCTGTTTTCATCAACCAGGGGCATTATGTCTGCAATAGTTGATATGGCAACAAGATCCAGGAGATTGGTCAGATAGTCTTTTTTAAATTTTTTCTTATAGTCCTCATCCAGTTCCCTCAAAATGCTTATAATAAATTTAAAAGTAACACCGGCACCACTTAAATATTTGAAAGGATATATGGAACCTTTAAGCCTGGGATTGATTATTATATAATTCTCCTGCTTTAAATCAAAATCAACTGATTGGTTATGATGATCGCAAACTATTACATCAGGACCCGGACTATCTTGAAGAAATTTTTGTACTTCTGCACTATTTGTACCGCAATCAACACAGA
>JAHIPJ010000121.1 GCA_018894445.1 Actinomycetota bacterium | reverse complement strand
TTTGGGGCCTATTCCCGGAAGTTTTCTGAATTCGTTTATTAAATTTTCTACACTTTTTATATATAAAGCCATTTATAATTTACAACTGGTTTAATAATTGTAAATAAATCTATTACAGTATCTCTGTAATTTTTAATTTCAGTTAAAAAAGTCCGGGTATATTCATACCACCTGTAAGGCTTGCCATTTTATTTTTAGCTTCATCTTTTGATTGTTTTACAGCATCATTTATTGCAACCATTACCATATCTTCAATCATTTCCATGTCACCTGAATCAACCATATCCTTATCAATTTTTACTTCTACAATTTCCTGATCACCATTTACTTTCACTTTTACTGCACCACCGCCTGCGGAAGCTTCAAACTCCATTTTTTTTAATTCTTGCTGGATTTCCAATAATTTTTGCTGCATAATCTTTGCCTGCTTCATCATATTCCCATAGTTTAAACTCAATTTTTACTCCTTTATATCAAATTTTTTTTCAAAATAATTGAACACATCCTCTTCTGTACAGCTGTTTTCACTACTCCCGTCTTTTGAATTTAAACTATTACTGGCTTTATTTTCTGCATCTTCAGCCCTGCTTTCCCCGGTTAATTTGCTGCTCGCTTCACTTTCTGCATCACTTATTACATCAATTTTATCCATTTTTTTACCAAGCTCGAATTTAATCTTAAAGTCCTTACCTGTAACTTCTTTTATCACACTGGATATCAACTCGATATTTTTGATTTTATTCAAATGGTCCTTGTGCCATTCTTTTTCTTTATCCAGGTAGAAATACAATGTGCCGTTTTCTATTTTATAAGGCACAGCTTCCGTAAACATAGCGTGAACTGAAATTTTCTTCTTTTTTAAACTTTGTGAGATTTTATCAAGATTATTATTAATCAAACTAATTTCTTCATCTTTTTTTTCTACTCCAGCATCAGCCATTTCTGATTTATGAGCTTTACCCCCACTTACTTTATGCTTGCTCTGAATTTCGACCTCGCTTACCATCTTATCAATTTCATTGCTATTTATAATATCAAAATCATCTTCCTCATTTTCATAAACACTGGTACCAACATCAGCTCTATGATTATGATAATTCTTATTACCTTCTTGCATTGAATTAATTTTATCAATTTCTTTCCTTAAAGATTCTATCTGCGTCTCCATAAGTCTGGTTTTCTTTCCTATTTCTTTTTCACCCAATACAATAAAATTAATGGCTCTAACTACCGCTGACTTGAAAAAGACTTTTGAGCCTTCACCCCATTTGATTTGCTTGAGCAAATCTGTAAACAGTTCCATATAAAACTCTATTTCTTCCTTTTGTAGTTTTTTAGCCTGATCCAGATACTTATCTTTATAATCTTCACTTATATTTACAATTTCAAAAGGATTATTGTAATTTTTAATAACATACAAATCATACAGATGATCCAGAAACTCGGATACGAATACTTTAAGGTTTTGATTACTGCCAGTAATTTTATTTACCAGAAGCAAACCCCCGGTTAAGTTCTTTTCAATTAAAATATCTGTAAATTCAAAAAGCATATCAAGATCTGTGACCCCGAGAAGTGAAATAACATCCCTGAGCTCAATTTTATCCTCACCAAATGCTGCCAGTTGTTCCAATATGCCATCAGCATCTCTCAGGCTGCCATCTGCATATTTAGAAATTAAACTCAGAGCTGAATCACTTATGGTTATTTTTTCACTTTTAGCGATTTTCTGCAGTCTCTCTTTGATTTTGTCCATTGGTATTGGAAAGAAATCAAATCTCTGGCATCTTGACATTATGGTAGGAATTACTTTATTTGGTTCAGTAGTGGCCATTATAAATAATACATGGTCAGGAGGCTCTTCCAGAACCTTGAGCAGCGCATTAAAAGCTTCCGTGGTTAACATATGGACTTCATCAATAATATAGACTTTTTTTCTCAGTATATTAGGCAGATATTTTACTTTTTCCCTGAGCTCTCTTATTTCATTTATTCCTCTATTGGAAGCAGCATCGATTTCTACAACATCCATGCTGTAGCCATCGGATATACTTATACAATTTTCACATTTATTGCATGGATCCGGCGTAGTCCCTTTAATGCAATTTAAAGCCTTTGCCAGTATGCGTGCAGTTGATGTCTTGCCTGTTCCTCTGGGCCCGCAAAATATATAACAATGCGATAACCTATTATTGGATATCGCATTTTTAATGGTTCTAACATTGTATTCTTGACCGATTATTTCTCCAAAATCCTGCGGTCTCCATTTTCTATAAAATGAAATATAACCCATAAAAATATATAGCTATTTTAATTAATAATAAATGACCGTGCCCCAGATTTCGATTTATAATAACAAGTGCAACTCATATAGTTAACTCCAGCCAGGTTTCCTTATGACACCCGGATAATATTACTTACCGCTGCTTCCTCTCGGACCTGACGGGGTTTGTAACCCTCCGCCGCACAAGACCCAACCTTCAACATCACTTACATAAGCGCTAAACCTCACTATCATAAACCTCATATCTGTTGATCAGCCTCACTATAGCGGATTGTGAGTTACAGGGCACCGCTAGCTCCCCACCTAGCACGGCCAATTTGA
>JAHIPJ010000120.1 GCA_018894445.1 Actinomycetota bacterium | reverse complement strand
AACCGCACCCTGGAAGAAAATCTTTTTACCTATCTTCTTTCTTCCAACCACACGGTTTATATAATTCATGGTAATAGAATAAGCAAGACCGCCTAGGATATCTTCAATGCTGGCACCCTTTTGATAATGGGAATAAACATTGGTTTCCATAAAAACAGTACAGCGCTCTCCCAGATTTAAAGGACTCTCTGCTTTAAGCGCTATGTCCCCGAAATCCTCAATTTTTATATCAAACCTTTCAGCCTGTTCTTCCAGAAATGAACCGGTACCGGCAGCACAAACTTTATTCATCTCAAAATCAACCACCACACCATTTTCCAGTGATATAAATTTTGAATCCTGACCGCCAATTTCAAAGATAGTATCAACCAGGCTGTCAATATCAGCCGCCGCCGTAGCCTGGGCGGTTATTTCATTTATTACCATATCCGCACCTACAAAATCCCCTATTAAATACCTTCCGGAACCTGTGGTGGCCACACCTTTAACATTGATTCTATCTCCGACTTTACTGCCAATAATCTCAATTCCCTTTCTTACCGCCTCTATAGGCCTTCCTGCTGTCCGCAGGTAACATTTTTCAATAAGTTTATTGTTTTCATCTATAGCCACAACGTTAGTGCTTATTGAACCGACATCTATACCAATATAGGCGTCAACTTTCTTATTGCCAAAACTATATTTAAGAGTTTTTTTAGAAGGCAGTTTGGATTTAGCCAGAGCCAGAGGAGCAAATGTTTCTCTCTTATATTTAAAATTTCTAAGATATTCATCTAATTTATCTGCTAATCCGGAAATATTTAAATCCTCTACCATTACCTTTGAGCTTAAACTTAATGCAGCCCCAATAGCCCCTATGGATGCCCTGTGCTCTGGGATTAATACTTTTTCCCCCAACGTATCTTCAAAGGCCTTGATCATGGCTTCGTTAAAAGATACCCCACCACAGAAAATTATGGGGGGTACAAATTTTTTACCCTTTACAATCCCCGATTTAAAACTTCTGGCCATTGCGTAACATAAACCAAGAATAATATTCTCATCGCTTGCTGCTTCCTGCTGGAGATGTATCATATCTGTTTTTGCAAACACGCTGCATCTGCCGGCAATGGTTGATGGATTTTTTGACTTTAATGCTAACCTGGTAAATTCTTCTATAGTCAGGTCAAACCTTGAAGCCTGCTGGTCAAGAAAAGAGCCTGTACCTGCCGCACATAGCTCATTCATTGCATAATCACCATAGGCAAGATCGATAAATTTGGAATCCTGGCCGCCAATTTCTATAACAGTTTTTGCATTCCGGTATAAAAATTTTATAGCACTGATTATGGCTTCTATTTCATTAATAAAATCAAGACCAAGCAGTGAGGCAATTTCCTTTCCTCCCGAGCCAGTAATTCCTATACCAGTTATTTTATCTCTGTAATTGCTTTTACATATTGATTCAATATCTTTTTTCACTGATTTTACAGGTTCTCCAAAGTGTCTTGTATATGGCAGGATTTCCACTATTTCTTTTTTTTCATTTATGATTGCCCTGTTGACACTAATTGACCCTATATCATAACCTATATATAAACCCACTACTTGCCCACTGATCCCTTCTAGACTACTGCCGGTATTATAATTTAAGAAGCTTAAAAATTAAAAACCATTAATATCCTGTTAAACAAAAACCATTTTTCATTATTAATTCAATATGCTAACACATTAATTATATACGTCAACAAACCCATTTTAGTTTCATTTTTCTTTATTGGCTTATAATGCTAGTTTAAAAAAACATTCTTTTCATACTTCTCTTTTATTTAATTGATTATCGCAAATCACGAACTTTTTCTACAATATTAATATTCAATATGTTAGAATTATCTATAAATGTGATAAAGAGACCATGGTAAAATCAAAATATTTAAAAATTTTAACAATTTTAATTTTATTCCTATTTATAATCCCATTCATATCTTCCTGCGATCAGACACTAATTGATATCTTTACCCGGATAAATTCTGATTATTCCGGCACCAGGACTGTTGATATAGCAGTTAAAACAGAGTACCTTCAGAAGAGTGAGGTGGTTTTGGGTCAGAATCAATCCATTTCTGATAAAATACATGAAATACTTAAAAGTCATCTCTCTGAAGATGAATATAAGACTTATGAAGAAGGAGACTACACCCACTTCAGTTCCACTATTAGTTTTGAAGACATAAACTTTCTCCAGTATATTTCCATAGATAATTTCTCTGAAACTCCTCCAGAAAGATTCTATGCCAAACTGGAAAAAGTTGATTACTTCTTTCATAGTGAATATTTCTTTGAAGATTATATAGATATGAAAATAGATGAGACACTCCTTGCCTCTTCAGATATAAATTCTGACTACAACCGGATTAATGATCTGGCTAAAGCAGACAGTAATATTTTAAATATAACCTATCAGGTAAAATTTCCGGTAAAAATAACCAGCCACAATGCAGATATAATTGGGGATAATAACATTGCCATATGGAATATAAAATATGGTGATGAGAAAAAAATATATATAGAAGGCAGAAAAACAAAATTGCTGACCTATTTTTTAATTGTGATTTTAGGTATTATTGGCTTATTTATAATTTTTATAATTTTTATGTTAGTCTTTAGCTCAAGGAGAAATAAAAAACCACCTCCTGCCAGAAAATCGCTGTATTCCTATGACAATTATTTTAAAAGAGACAGATATTTTAATACTGATGATGAGTAAAACTGGAAGGATTAGGAAGACCGTTAAAAAATGAGTGGCAATACTTACAGATTATCTACACCGCTGACAGAAGAAAAGATCAGAAAATTAAAAGCCGGAGATACCGTTTACTTAAGTGGTATTATACTCGGAGCCAGAGATGCAGCTCACAAGAGAATTGTTGAAGCTATCAGGTACCATAAAAAATTGCCCTTTGATTTAAAAAATAAGACTGTATTTTATGTGGGTCCCTCACCGACCCCTCCCGGCAAAAAGAGCGGAAGTATTGGTCCCACCACCAGCGCCAGAATGGATAATTTAACCGAACCACTGCTTAAGGCAGGACTTAAAACAATGATAGGAAAAGGCAGGAGAAGCGATAAGATAAAGGAACTTCTAAAAAAATATAAGTCTATCTATCTTGTATCAGCAGGAGGCATTTCCGCCTATCTTTCTACAAAAGTAAAAGATATTAAAATCATTGCATATAGTGATTTGGGGGCAGAAGCAGTACATGAGATAGTAGTAGAAGATTTGCCTCTGTTTGTAGCTTATGACATTTATGGCGGCGATATTTTTGAGTCAGCCCTTCTTGTGGAATGACAGCCCATAAAAACTGCCAGCGGGAAGGAAGCCATATGACAGGGAGCATACTCTATATTGCAGGCCAGAGCAGTTGTTTTTCCGCCCAGACCCTGTGGTCCTATTCCAGTCTCATTTATTGCGTTTAATATTTTCTTTTCTAACTGCCTGTATCTTTTATCCGGATTCCTAATCTCTAGATTTCTAAAGCTGGCTGTCCTTGCAAGTTTGACCACTTCTGAAGACGTCCCGCCAACTCCAATACCAACAATTACTGGCGGGCAGCATTTAGTAACATTCTTTTTTACCACATCCAAAACCAGGTTAATTATTTCATCCTCTCCGGTTGATGGATTCAGCATATAAAGATAGGAACAATTTTCACTACCTCCTCCTTTTAAATATATTTTTATATGAAGACCAGGACTGGAAGTAAAACTGGTACTAATGATCGCAGGGGTGTTACCTGAAGTGTTTTTTCTCTCATATAACGGATCAGAAACTATTGATTTTCTAAGATAATTACTGGTATAAATATCTGCTACTGCCTGGTTCAATAAGCTATTTAAGCTGCTGCTGTCCTCAATGCAGATATCAGGACCAATATCAAGATCAATATAAACCACCCCACAATCCTGGCATAATGGGAGTTTTTGTTTTTTTGCAATTTTTGCATTTTCTAAAGTAAGTTCAAGGATTTTTTTAGCTCTCTCACTAATCTCTTTCTTAGCAGCGCTCTTAACAGCCTCTATAATATCACAAGGAAGATTAAAACTTGCTTCAATCAGAAGCCTTTTCGCTTCCTTTATTATTGTTGTAGTTTTTATATTTCTCATCTTTTCCAGGACAATCCGGATTTATACATAAATCCCAGGGTTTTCTCCCTTTATTTATAATTTTAACTATAGGATATCCACAATGCTTACACTCTTCTCTTATCGTAACCAAAAGACCCTTCTGTGGAAGTGAAAATGTAGTTCTGCACCCGGGATAAGCATTGCATCCTATAAATCTTTTCTTTGTTTTTCTTGCGGTTCTGACAATTAAATCTCCATTACAATTTTCACCCGGACATTTACCTACTACCAGATCTTCTCTGATTCCTTTTTTTATCTCCTGTGATATCTCATCCTTTTCATTTTGAAGAACAGTCATTACTTCACTTAACATCTTTCTTGACCTATCCACAACATCCTCTTTAGTCTCATCCCCGTTTACAATACCATCCATATACATTTCCAGCTCTGAAGTCATATCCGGGGATGATATCTTTTCAGCATGTTTTTTTAACATCTTGACTACTGCAATAGCTTTTTCAGAAGGCTGGAGAGGATTTCCACTTACATATCCTCTCAGGATTAAGTTTTGTATAATTGTATGGCGGGTTGCCTTTGTACCCAGACCAAGTTCTTCCATTTTTTCAACCAGCCTTCCCTGGGTATACCTTACAGGTGGTTTGGTTTCTTTATCCAGCAATTCTTTACCGGTGACAGTTATTATTTGTTCTTCTTTAAGCCGGGGAATAAAAACATCTTTATGCTTATAGTACGGATAAAACTTTATCCAGCTTTCATCTATAATGTTGGAGCCGTTAGCAATAAATGGCTCTCCATTTATATCTATATATGTGGTTATACTTTTAATCTTTGCTTCAGGAAGCAGGGTGCATATAAATCTTCTTACAATCAGATCATACAGCTTCCACTCATCACTGCTCAAGTTGGCTTTTTGCGCAACTGATGTAGGGTAAATTGGCGGATGATCTGTTGATCTTTTTTTGCCCCTGCTTGCTACTATCTTCTTCTGCGCAAGGACAGCTTCAGACATCCGGGAATATTCACCGGAACTACCAAGCATTCTTACGATCTCTTTTACATCTATCGAGGAAGAGTAAACCGTGTTATCAGTCCGAGGGTAACTTATATAACCGTTCATATACAGGTTTTCAGCAATATTTATAGTCTTTGATGCAGTAAAGCCAATTGAACTTCCGCTTATTATAAGGGCAGTGGTGTTAAAAGGCGTTGGGGGTTTTATATCTCTAATGCTTTCATTTATTTCCAGGACAGTTCCCCTGTCACCCAGCTTAATAAAAACACTCTGTGCATCTTCTTTCTTTAAAAATCTTTTTTTCTTATGAGTGGCTTCAAATTCCTCACCGGATTCTGTTTTAAGCTTTACACTTACAACCCAATAAGGAGTGGGGATAAATGATTTTATTTCCAGCTCTCTGTCTACAACAAGGGTGAGAGTGGGAGTTTGTACTCTTCCCACCGAAAGAAATTTATCCTTAATCTGATAGGTGGCAAGGGATATAAAACGTGTCAGTGTAGCTCCCCATATCAGGTCAATATCCTGCCTTGCCCTTCCTGCAAAAGCAAGATCCAGATCAATTTTTCCCAGTTTTGAAAATGCCTGGTTTATATCTTTTGGAGTAATTGCTGAAAACCTTGCTCTTTTTGCAGGAGCAAGAGCGTTTTTTTCTTTTACCAGCTGCATTGCATCATAACCAATAAGCTCACCCTCTCTGTCATAGTCTGTGGCTATGATAATCTCATCCGCATCACTGGAAATTTTCTTCAGTGCCTGGATTATCTTTTTCTGGATTGGAATTTTTTCTATTTCAGCATTAATAAGCTCTATCGGGTCTACTTTAAACCAATTTGCATATTCCTTCGGAAAATCCACTTTCAGTATATGACCTTTAAGCCCGATAACTCTGTAATCTTCACTGTTAATCTTGAAGTGATGGACGGGAACCCCATATATTTTCTCCTGGTCTACACCGTTTCCGGCAAGTATTTGTGCAATTCTTTTAGCTGCTATTTCCTTTTCGCTTATAACCAGTTTCAAGAAATTATCCCCACTAAAATTACAAAGGTATTTTAAATTTCAATTAAATGTATCTGAATTTGAAATAATAACATTAAAAGAAAAATAAATAAATCTTTCAATCTGATATAATAAAGTGCTTATTTTAATTTTATAAATGTTGTTTTAAAATAACAAAAGCGTTCCTATTGTATAAGAGGAAAAAAATATGAATATAAATCTGGAGCTTTTTGATAATATTATCAAACTAAAAACAAAAAAGAACGCCATTATATTGGCTCACAATTATCAAATTGGCGAAGTACAGGATATTGCGGATTTTGTGGGAGATTCTCTCGAGTTAAGCATAGAGGCATCAAAAGCAGGAGACAAGATTATAGTATTTTGCGGAGTACATTTTATGGCCGAAACTGCCAAAATATTGTCTCCCGCTAAAAAAGTTTTGCTCCCTGATAAAAACAGCGGCTGCCCGATGGCTGATATGATTAGCGCAACTCAGCTTAAGAAGCTAAGAAATGAACACCCTGATGCTGTTGTAGTGTGTTATGTAAATACCACTGCTGAAGTTAAAGCTTTAAGTGATATCTGCTGTACCTCTTCAAATGCGATAAATGTAATAAAATCCATTCCTAAAAACAAAGAAATAATATTCATACCGGATAAGTACCTGGGAAGTTACGTTCAGAGTCAGACAGGCAGAAAACTTATATTATGGAATGGATATTGTCCTACCCACGTTATGATTAATTTTAAAGAAATCATTCAGCTTAAAAAAGAGCACCTGGATGCTGCAGTTATAGTACATCCGGAATGCACACCGGATGTAATAAGTATTGCTGATAAAGTGGCTTCTACCGGAGGGATGTTAAAATATATAAAAAACAGTGAAAAAAAGAAATTTATAATCGGAACAGAGATTGGAATATTGCATAGACTAAAAAAAGAGAATCCGGATAAGACTTTCTATCCCGCCACCAGCAAAGCCATATGCCCCAATATGAAGCTTATAAACCTTGAAAAGGTTCTCTGGTCACTGGAAGATGAGAGATATGAAATAAAAGTACCGGAAGAAATCATTCAAAAAGCTATATCGGCTATTGACAGGATGATAGCCATAAAATAAATTATGTTACCAGAATATTTAATAAGTCCATCATTTTGCCAGAAAATTCACAAATACTGCGACTGTATTGTTATTGGCAGTGGAATTGCAGGTCTCTCTACTGCAATGAGACTGGCAAAAAATAATAATATAAAAGTGCTTACGAAAAGTTCTCTTTCTGATTCAACAACCTGGTATGCCCAGGGTGGTATTGCCGCAGCAATTAAAAAACCCGATTTCTGGAAAAACCATTATGAAGATACCATAACCGCCGGTCGGGGCCTCTGTGACAGGAAGGCAGTGGAAATACTTGTGAAAACTGCACCAAAAATGATAGAGGATTTAATAGAAATCGGTACAAATTTTGACATTTCTGAAGGAGAGATAAGCCTGACCACTGAAGGAGGACACAGCTATCCCAGGATTCTTCATGCCGGAGGAGATGCTACCGGAGAAGAGCTTGAGAAAAAATTAGTTTCTCACTCAAAGGGCTTAAAACAGATAAATTTCTTTCCTGAATATTTTGTTCTGGATATATTAGTTTATAAAAACAATTGTGTGGGTATTATAGGTATGGATATAAAAACCGGCAAGATTGAAATACACCCTGCTTACAATATTGTAATTGCAAGCGGTGGGATTGGTCAGATTTATGATCTTTCCACAAACCCTCCAATATCAACCGGAGATGGTATTGCCATGGCATACAGGGCAGGAACCTCTATTATGGATATAGAATTTGTCCAGTTCCACCCCACAGTATTTAAAACAAAAGACTCAAAACTATTTTTGATAAGTGAAGCCCTGAGAGGAGAAGGCGCTTACCTCAGGGACTGTCATGGAAACAGATTTATGGTCGGCAGGCACCCAAGAGCGGAACTGGCTCCAAGAGATATAGTGGTAAAGGAAATGATAAGAGTAATGGATAAGAGCGGTCCTAATTATGTTTATCTTGATGCTACACATATTCCTGAAAGTCACCTCAAAATACGCTTTCCCAACATAATCTCAAAACTAAGGGAAAATGGCCTGGACTTAAAAAAAGATTTAATCAAGGTATCTCCAGCCGAGCATTACTTAAACGGTGGAATTAAAACTGACTACAAGGGAAAGACAAATATAGAAGGCCTGTACTGCTGCGGTGAGGCTGCTTCAACAGGAGCGCATGGCGCAAATAGACTGGCAAGCAATTCTCTTATGGAAGGTCTGGTATATGGCTGGAAAATATATAAAGACATAGGAAAAAAACTGGAGCAAAAAAACCCGGAGGATGAAAATAAAGCAATTGAATGTATAAATAAGCTTTTAGATGAAGCTAAAATAAAAAAAAGCAAAGCTGGTAAATTCAATGATAATAAGCTGGATATAAAAACTTTTATTTCAGATTTGAGAAATATTATGACTAAAAAGGTCGGTATACTGCGGGATGCGCAGAGCCTGAAAGAAGCAGGAGAATTTGTAGACTTTCACATAAATAGCAGGCGTCTTTATAATAAAAAAGATAAAAACATACTTGAGTTTGCCAATATGCTCACTGTAGCCAGCCTTATAATAAAAGCGGCAAGCTTAAGGGAAGAAAGCAGAGGGACACACCAGAGAAATGATTTCCCGTATAAAGATGACAAAAACTGGAAAAAACATATAATACTAAAACAGAATAAAGTATATTTTAAAGATGTTTAAAAGTAACAGGACAAAATATGGAAAATAAGATTTTAAAAAATGAAGTAATAGATATTATAAGAGGAGCTATTTCCGAAGATATGGACGGTTTTGGAGATATAACTTCTAAATATTTAATCCCACCGAATAAAAATTCATTTTCCTATATTATGTTCAAGGAAGCCGGTGGCGCCATATTAAGCGGCCTGGATGTGGCAGGCTTTGTGCTGGAAGAAATCGACAGAAGCATAAAAATTGACAAATTGAAAAATGACGGAGATAGACTGGAATATATGGATAGAGTCTGCAATATTACCGGATCAACCCTGTCAATTTTAAAGGCTGAGCGAATCTGTCTTAATTTCATCCAGCATATGTCGGGAATAGCCACTCTTACAAGTAAATTTGTAAAAATTGCAAAGCCCTATAAGATTAAAATTGTAGATACCAGGAAAACAAAGCCGGGTTTAAGAAAAATTGAAAAATATGCCGTACTCTGCGGCGGTGGTTATAACCACCGTTTTGGCCTTTTTGACGGGATACTTATCAAAGACAATCATATAGCTGCTGCAGGCGGGGTTTCAAAGGCTATAGAAAGTATTAGGGCTAGTATCCCCCATACTCTAAAAATCGAAGTAGAAATCAAAGATTTTAACCAGCTTGATGAAGCAATAACCAGCAGAGCAGATATCATAATGCTTGACAATATGGATACTGACCAGATGGGAAGGGCAGTTAAAATCATAAGGGAAAAGAGGGGCAGCTCCTGCTCGGTAGAGGCTTCAGGAAACATTAATCTGGAAAATCTTGAAGAGATATGCAAAACAGGTGTTGATATAATATCGGTGGGATTGATTACCCATTCAGCACCAGCCATTGATTTTTCCATGGAATTTGAAGAAAATCTTTAAAGGTTAAAAACTTACAAAAAAACCCAGGGATTTAAGATAAATAATCCCAAAATTTAGATTTAGGTCCTGCTTTTCAATAATTTCAGTTAATAATAAATAACATTTGATAAATAATAACATGTATGTTATTGTTTAAAACAATATGTGGATAGTAGAATTTTATAAAACTAAAAATAATAAAAGGTGATGACTATAAGTATTTATGGGAGTTAAGGATAAAGTTTAGCTCTAATAATTTTAGAGTAATTTACTTTTTGTATATTAAAAATGTATTTGTCTTACTGCACGCATTTAAAAAGAAAACACCAAAGATACAGAAAAAGGAATTAGATACAGCAAAAAATAGAATGATAGATTACCTAAAAAGGAAAGGAGAGTGATTTAAAAATGGATTTAAAAGAATTTAAAAAAGAAATGTTTAAAGAAAATCCAAAGATTAAAGAAGAATACGACAAACTGGAGCTGGAATATAAAATAAAGGGGCAGCTAATTGAATTAAGAAGAAAAAATAATCTAACACAGAAACAATTGGCGGATCTACTTAAAACAAAACAATCAAACATAGCAAGAATTGAAAGTGGAAGTTTTTATCCATCATTAAGATTATTAGAAAAAATTGCAGATGTTTTAAATACTAAACTGGATATAAGATTTATTCCAAAAGCCAGCTAATTTTTGAAAAAACCACACCTAATTTCTTGATTTGTCTTAAATATCCCTGTAGTTTTTATGACCAGGTGGAGATTGACCCATAAGTATTTCACAGATTTCTTCCAACCTAACCCATTCCCAATCTTTAGGAATTGAATATTCTATTATCTTTTCTTTTTTTTGGCTCATTTTTGGCTCATTTCGTTAATTTTTGGCTCATTTTTGGCTTACTAAGAGTATAATGAATATCCCTTTTTCCTTTACCTTTCAGTTTAAATATCTCCTTTTCTACATAATTCTTTTAATACATTAGTAGAAACCAAAAACAATCCTACCAATTCATAAGTTATATCTTCTTTAAGATTTGTTTATGTTCAAATATTGATTTAATTTACAATAAGACTATTGTAGAGTAAAATCTTTTTAGTTTTTCAGCTATAATCTTTACTTGATGAACAGTAAAATTATAAAAATTTTTATTTTTCTGGTATCAGTAGTCCTTGTTTTCTTAATAATCTTTACTACCCAGGCGTGCAGCAAACTTGATATAGAAATATTCGGAAAAAAATTTGGAGAAAAAACTAATAATACAGATTCTGAAATTGAAGATACCGGGACCGTTAATGAGCAGAGCATAAGCGATATTGAAGATGATAGCGAAGATCTAGAAAATGTTTCCGATCAGGAAATAATCGGTTCAGATAGCCAGAAAATTAAAACCAGCAGTAATACCAGCACCGAAACTGCCGATATTGCAGAATTAAGGTTATATTTTATTCAGGCAATGGAATATTTTAAGGATGGATCTTACCTTATTGCCGAATATTATTTAAATAAAGTCAAAGACAGCTACCTTATACTCCAGGACCATATTTTTTATTACATGGCAAAAAGCCTCTTTTACCAGGAAAAATATGACCAGGCTGAGGAATATTATTTAAAATTAATAAAAAATTACCCGGACAGTATATGGGCAGAAACAGCCAATCAGGAATACGCAGATATGTTCTACATCAGGGAAGATTATATAACTGCTGAAGATAAGTATGAATATTTTATTACTACTTTCCCACATTCCTCATATGTACCCTACTGTTTATTCCAGTTAGCCATTTGCCAGGAAATGAACGGGAAAAAAGATCTGGCTTTTGGAAATTATAAAGAAATATGGCTGAATTACCCCTTAAATGAACATTCAGAAACTGTGTGGGAGAATTTAATCAGACTACCTGCAGAGGATAGTTCAATTGAGCCATTCGTTCCCACAGCAAATCAGATTTACCATAGAGGAGAGATTTTCTTCAGCATTTACCACTATTACAGCGCCCTGGATGAATTTAATAGGATACTGCAGGGAGATTATTTAAATAGTTTATCCCAGGAGCTTTACAGTAAGACATTATTTAAAAAAGGTATGTGTTACTTTAATCTGCGTGACTACAGCCAATCCAAATATTATCTGTCCTTATCTTATGAAAAGTCTCCATCAGGTTCTGTTGCTGACGATAGCCTTTATTATTTAGGCAGAGCTCTCACCAATCTGAATCTGGATAACGACGCCATCTCATATTACCAAAAACTTT
>JAHIPJ010000008.1 GCA_018894445.1 Actinomycetota bacterium | reverse complement strand
TGTAAATGCAGTCAGTTATTTATAGACCTTTTTTCTATTATTTTACCGACTATAAGGTATCTGAATATCCTTTCTTTATAACTATTAACTGCAGCTACTACAGCGTATATAGCGAAGAAAAACCATATGGGGAAGTAAAGGAACATAAAAATCATGGAAACAAAGAACAGGGCTCCCGGCTCGGCATTAGGATTTGCAATAAGAAAGGGGATTAAAATTTTTCTTTTATAGTGAAGCAATTCGACTGTTACCATTTTTTTCGGATTTGGCTATAATACTGAATTATGAATTTTGTTAAATTATAATAAAAATCAGAAGAGAGGTTAGAGTGAAGAGAAATGCTCTTATTGCGCAGTCCGGTGGGCCATCTCCGGTAATCAATGCCTCACTTCAAGGAGTGATTGAAAGTTGCGTCTCCTATCCGGAACATATAAAGAATATATATGCAAGTTGGCATGGTGTTGAGGGTGTCCTACTAGAAGAATTAATTGATATTTCATTACAACCCAAAGAAGAGATTGAATTTCTCCGTTATACACCTGCTGCAGGAGCCATAGGAACCTGTAGATATAAACTGAAAGAAGATCAAAAGGAAGATTTCGAACGTATTATTAGAGTGATGCAAGCTCATGATATTGGATATTTCTTTTACATTGGTGGGAATGATTCCATGGATACTGCCAGCAAAGTTTCAAAACTGGCTAAAGAAAAAGACCTCGATTTGTTGGTCGTTGGTGTACCTAAAACCATAGATAATGATGTAGGTGATGAGGAATTTATACTTATAGACCACACCCCAGGATATGCAAGTGCAGCCAGATACTGGGCATACTTGATTCAAAATACTGAAGAGGAAAACAGGGGAATGAGTGTTTCAGAACCGGTAACTGTTTTGCAGGCAATGGGTAGAAAAGCAGGTTATATTACGGCTGCTTCCAGACTTGCAGATCCAGAAAGAAAAATTCCGCTCCAGCTTTATATGGCAGAGTCAAATCATACTCTTGAATCACTTGCTGAAAATGTAAATAGACAGGTTGTAAAATCCGGACGTTGCATCGTCGTAGTAAATGAGGGTTTCAATGTGGGAAGTGTTGGAGAATCATATGATGGTTTTGACAATATTGAGTATGGTGCAAGCAAGACTACGGTAGCACAGATAGTTACCAACTATTTGAACGGTGTAGGAATTAAAGCCAGAGGACAGGTAACATGCCAGGTACCTGGCATTATACAACGTGATGTATCCATACATGCTTCAAAGGTTGATATTGACGAAGCATATGAAGTTGGGAAAAAAGCTGTAGAAATTGCGATCAACGAAGGAACCGGTTGGATGGCAACAATTTTAAGAAAGCCAGGGAATTCTTACAAAGCCATCTTTGACAAGGTAGATCTTGAAAAGATTGCAAAATCATTAAGATTCTTTCCTTTAAGTTGGATTACAAGTGATGGTATTGATGTGACAAATGATTTTATAAGATATGCTATGCCTCTCATCGGAGAAAGCTGGCCAGAGATTAAGCTGGAAAAGGGATTGCAGAGATTTACAAAATTTTCAATTAAATTTATTAATAAAAAGTTAAGTAATTATATCCCTATAAGGTTCAGAAATTAGTAATCGAGTTTAGAATTTAAACTGCCAACTCTCTTAAAAACTCTGAAGGTGATAATATTTTAATACTTTTACAGAACTTTTTAGGGAAGTGTTTTTTATTTCCAGTTAAAAGAAAATTAATTTTTCCCGATATTGCTATTTCTAAAAATGGGTCATCATCCAAATCTGGCAGTGATATCTTTAAAGGCATTGCATCAATGTAGATTCCTTCTTCTTTTATCTGTGTAATAATCGACTCTATTTTTTGAGGATGAAAATTGAATTTTTTTCTCTTTAATATAGCTTCATATTCATTCAATATCCTAAAATCGTAAGCTATTTTTATCCTGCCAGTAAGAATAAGGTGCAGAATTGTTGCCGCATCACTATAAGGTTTAATCAATCCTGATACAATAATATTTGTGTCAACAACAATTATCACCTACTGCGCTCCAGCCTCATTGCTTTAATTTCTTTTTCAATTTCTTCTTCAGTTATTTTATCAAATCCTTTATTTACAGCCTCTTTTTGTATATCTTCCATAGCCAGCAGTGCTCTTGCTCTTCTTAATGCAGTAAGGGAACTATCCAAATTGTTTTGTTCTACAGGATTTAGAATAGCAATGGGCTTCCCATTTGAAGTAATTATTATATCTTTATCAACTTTTAACTGTTTCCAGATATCACCTGGCCTAATTCTAAAATCTCTAACACTGATAAATTTCATCTCAAAAACATGGCTCAGAGACCCCTTTCGTAAGGGAGGGGAGGAGAGCCATCCTCCTTTCTATTAACAAAGTTTTAGCACT
>JAHIPJ010000119.1 GCA_018894445.1 Actinomycetota bacterium | reverse complement strand
ATTATTTAAAAACATTTTCATCCTAAATTTTCTATAACCATTGTAATGAACAATTATATAAGAAAATAATTAAAATATCCTTTCAGGGTGCAAGTATTAATTTTCTTCATAAATTCTGGACGAATAAAAAAATTAAAAAACTTTATAAGGAAAAATAGATAACTAAAAAGATAAAAGAAAGTCAAGCACAATTAATCAGAAATGTAAAATAAAAACAAGGTAAAGGGCAAAAATACAGGCGTTTTTAGTTATATTTATTCATAGCATATTCAATACCCTCTGTCAGGTAATCCCTTATGATATCTGTTGACCTCTGTACACCGATTTCAACTTCTTCTCTTTCTTTTTTACCAAACTCGTCAAGCACGTAATCTGCTGCATCCTGCCTGCCCGGGGGCCTCCCTACACCAAACCGGAGCCTGTCAAAATCATAGTTCCCCAGTTTATCTGCTATTGATTCCAGGCCTTTATGTCCGCCAGTACTGCCACCCGTCTTCAACCTGACCTCTCCAAATCCAATATCAATATCATCATGGATCACAAGCATTGAATTAATTTGCTTACATAAGAAATTGTAGCACATAGCAACTGCAGTACCACTGCTATTCATATACGTTTGGGGTTTTAAAAGTATTAATTTCTTACCATCATATGAGGATTCAGTAACTGTTGAATTAAATTTCCGGTAACAGCTTTTTTTCTCAAGACTATCTGCAAACTTATCAATAATTTTGAAACCTATATTGTGTCTTGTAAATTCATAGTCTTTCCCGGGATTGCCAAGACCAATAATTAAAATCATAATGATTATTTTTCCTTGGAGTCTTTTTCTCTGGAGTGTCCTTCTTCCTTTTGCTTTACCTTCTCTTCTTCCGGTTCCACTTTCTCTTTACCAATTACCTCAGGCTCAACAATTCCCTCTTCAGCCCCTTCTTCAACTGCTACTTCTTCTTCTTTCAACTGGGTGGGATGGATTATTGAAACTACTACTTCTTCAGGGTCATTCAATATTTTTATTTTATCAGAAATATTAATATCTGAGACCCTAACCGTTACACCCATATCCAGATCTTTTATATCATATTCGATATACTCTGAAATATCTGCAGGAAGACAGGAAATGTGTAGTTCTCTTAAGCCGTGCTGCAGAACACCGCCACCCTCTTTAATTCCCACAGCTACTTCTTCATTGATAATATGGATAGGAACAGTAGTTTCAATTTCCTTCTCCATCTGTATTCTTAAAAAATCCACATTCAGAAATTCTCTGGTGATGGGATCTCTCTGAAATTCTTTTATTAAAACTGTTTCTTTCTTATTCTTTTTTGCACCATCTATATGCATATC
Organism: Actinomycetota bacterium; assembly: GCA_018894445.1. Lineage (GTDB taxonomy): Bacteria > Actinomycetota > Humimicrobiia > Humimicrobiales > Humimicrobiaceae > Hydromicrobium. The sequence goes on along the minus strand of JAHIPJ010000119.1, from coordinate 3,112 downwards.
AAAAATTAGGCTGTAAATGCTTCTGCCTTTTAACAGGTCTTTAAATTCTTTTTCCCTTATCTTAACACTAACTGACTCTTCTTTTAAACCATATACAACTGCAGGTATATAATGTTTATTTCTTAATCTTCTTGATGCACTACTTTTTATCTCACTGTCATTTCTTTTTTCTACCGCCAAAGCTATATTTTCCATCTATTGCTACACCTACCTTTATATTTACAAATTAAACTAAATTTTCACCCTTAAACAACTCGCTTACAGACTTGCAATAATAAACTTTTTTTATGGTTTTTGCAAGCAGAGGTGCAATGGAAAGAACTTTTATCTTATCAGATTTACATTCTTTATTTAATGGAATAGTATCCATCACTACTATCTCTTCAACTTTTGAATTTTCAAATTCTTCTATAGTATTACCCGAAAAAATAGGATGAGTCGCACCAATATAAACTTTCTTTACCCTATGTCTTATTAACATATCAATAGCCTTTAGTATTGTACCGCCGGTATCTATCATATCATCAAAAATTATGACCTCTTTTCCTTCTACATCTCCTACTATGTGTTCTATTTCCGCCATATTAGGAGCAGGCCTTCTTTTATCCAGTATGGCAAGAGGAAAATGAAGTCTTTTAGCAAAAATACTTGCTCTTTTTACACCTCCTACATCAGGACTTACCACTACACCATTCTTAATTTCTTTCTCTTTAAAATACTTGGCTATTATAGGTATGGCAGTAACGTGGTCTACCGGTACATCAAAGAAACCCTGAATAGTAGCAGAGTGCAGGTCAACAAGTATGGCCCTATCCATTCCTGCTACTGAAAGCAAATTAGCAAATAATTTTGCACTTATTGATTCCCTCCCTTCTGCTTTTTTATCCTGACGTGCATATCCATAATGAGGAATCACAGCATTTATCACCCCCGCAGATGCCCTTTTCAGGGCATCTATCATTATGAGTAATTCCATTATATTATCACTTACAGGTTCACAGCATGTTTGCACCACAAATACATCTGCGCCCCTTACACTTTCATCAAACTTTACATATATCTCGCCATTTTTAAATTTAGTTCTGGTAACTTTTCCAGCATTTATTTTCAATTCCTCTGCAATCTTATCTGTCAGACCAGGATAAGATGACCCTGAAAAGAGCATCATTCTTTTATTGCTTTTATTTTCTTTCATACTCCCTGCCTTAAATTATTTATTCCTTTGTATTTTTTAATTTTTTTCTATCTCTATACCTGACAGCACCATCTTTTATATTTTTTTGCTCCCCACGCTCTATTGCCATATAATTTGAAGGAACATCCTGGTATATAACCGACCCTGCAGCAATAATAGCTCCCTTTCCTATTTTAACCGGAGCTATAAGCATTGTGTCCGAGCCAATGAACACATCATCTCCAATAATAGTTTTACTTTTCTTAAAACCATCATAATTAACCGTAACTGATGATGCACCAATATTTACTCCTGATCCAATTTCTGTATCTCCTATATAGCTTAAGTGAGGAACCTTACTTCCCCGGGCAATCTCAGATTTTTTAATTTCACAAAATGCTCCAATTTTCACATTGGACCCGGTCACAGTACCGGGTCTTATATAGCTGTATGGACCTATATTATTGTTATCTCCAATAACAGAACCGAGTATAACCGAGGCATTTATCCTGGTGCCTTCACCTATATCGGTATCCGTAACCTGACAAAAAGGACCTACTACTGAGTTCTTTCCAATCCTGGTTTTACCCTTGATAAAACATGAAGGTTCAATGATTACATCCTTATCTATAACTACAGAGCTTTCAATATAACATGAACCAGAATCCCTTATAGTTACCCCGTTTTTCATTAAACTTTCATTAATTTTCCTTTGCATAATATTTTCTATTTCGGAAAGCTGTAATCTGTCATTTATACCCATAACCTCTAAATAGTCTGGAGTTTTAAAACAGTTTACTTTTTTGCCATTTTTAATAAGCATTTCAATAATATCTGTCAAATAGTACTCTTTTTGGATATTTTTGGTGTTAATCTTTTCAATATTCTCAAATAAAGATTTTGTATCAAAACAATAAATAGAAGAATTTACTTCACATATTTTTCTCTCTTCAGGGCTGACATCAGTTTCCTCAACAATCTTTATTATATTTTCATTTCTGTATTTTATAATTCTCCCATATCCTTCCGGATCAGGAACTATAGAGGTAATCACACAGGCTGCACTTCCGGAATTGATTCTGTTTTCAACCAATTTTCTTAAGGTTTCTATATTAACCAAAGGACTATCACCGGGTAGTATTAAAATATTATTTCCAAAATCCTCTCCCTTTCTTCTTTTTATCATACAAACAGCATGAGCAGTACCCAGCTGATTTTCCTGGGTAACAGTTTTGGTATGAGGAAAATTAATTTTTATATATTCACTAACCAGTTCCTTCCCGTAGCCTACAACTGTAAATATATTTTTAGGATTTAATTTACTGACTAGAGATAACATATAATAGAGTATTGGTTGACCTAATATTTGATGAAGTACTTTGGGAATATCTGACTTCATTCTTTTACCTTTACCGGCAGCTAAAATGACTACACTCAAATCATTAGAAAAGTTCATTTTTTAATAAGATTCCTACCAAAGATTTTATAATATTATTAATAATACTAATAAGATTGTAACATAAAAAATATATTTATCTAAGCATTACTCTACAAATTCTCCACTGCTGATTTCCTTTGAAATAATATTAAAACCAGGTCCAAAATAGACTTCAATATGTATAAGATTATTACATTTCTCTCCAAGTATTTCCTTTCTTAAGAGATACTCTGCACCTGGCTGGCTTTCACCCTCAGAAACTCCGGATATGTCGCTATTCTTTCTTGCTCTTACTGTAATTTTTTCACCACATTTGTTACATCTGACCTTGAAAGTAATAAACTTAGAGGCAGTGTCTCCTGCCGGTACAGTAAAAATCTTTTTTAAATTTTCTAAAAAACCACCCATTTCAGTTCCTTCCCTATTTTTTATCAAAAACTACTTTACAATTAAACTATTTTACCTTACTTGGCCTCATTCTTGAAGAGGTCGAATATAAT
>JAHIPJ010000118.1 GCA_018894445.1 Actinomycetota bacterium | reverse complement strand
CATAAGTCTATTTACAGCCAAAAATATTCTATTTAATAAAAATTACCTATTAAATCTTTATCTCACCTTTTAAACATATGTATTGAACTTGCTTTCACTGCTGCTGTAATTTCCTTACCCAAAGCCAGCTTCAATCTATTAACGGAATCCTGGGTTACAAAGGAGCTCAATGGGAAACCGCAATCAATTTCAATTCTTTTAAATATTCCAATATCCCTTATTTCAGTAATTTTCCCCTTGAACAGATTCATGGCAGAAGATTCTTCAGATGATATTTCAGTGTTATATAAGATTACATCTTCCGGCCTTATTGCCAGTGTAACTCTGGTGCCTTTTCTTTCCTGGCTAACCACAGATACTTCAATATTACTCTTTCTTGCAGTCACTCCAACTTTGCAGACATTTCCTTTTCTCTCAAGAATAACTCCATCCACCAGCGTTTCGACTCCTACAAATCTGGCTATAAACTCATTTACAGGTTTTCTGAATATCTCTTCCTTTCCTGCAAACTGCAATATTTTCCCTCTATCCATAACTGCAATATCATCTGCAAGCACCATGGCTTCATTTCGATCATGTGTAATGTATACCACAGATTTTCCATAACCCCTTAATACCCCAAAGAGATCCGCGCGCAAACTTTCCCTGGAACTCTGGTCAATATTTGCCAGTGGTTCATCCAGCAGCAGCAGTTCAGGATCAAGGACCAATGCTCTGGCAAGGGATACTCTCTGCTTTTCACCTCCGGAAAGATTTTTAGTGCTCCTGTTGAGTAAATCTGTGATTTTTAATTTGCCAGTAAAGTAATCAATCCTGTCTTTTACTCCTGATAATTTTATTTTTCTAATCTTTAAACCCATTATTATATTGGTGTAAACCGATGTATTAAAGAGTAGAGGCTCCTGGAATACTACAGCCATTTTTTTTCTTACTTCTGTTTGACTGACTTCTCCATTTGTTATTTCATGACCATTAAAATATATTTTCCCTTCATCGGGTCTCTCCAGAAGGTTAATGAGCCTTATCAGAGTAGATTTACCGGAGCCGTTAGGTCCGATTATAGTTAATATTTTTCCCTTTTCCGCGTACAGGTTATTAACATCCAGACAAAATTTACTGTTATATTTTTTTTTAAGGTCTGAAATCTCTAGAATCTTCTTATCCATCCAATACCTTCCTTCTGCTGTATCAAAGTGAGTAGAAAATTTACCCCAAATGTAATAGCAAGCAGTATTACCACAAGAGCAATTGCCATATCAAAATTACCCATTCTGACCATCTGAACTATAGCAGTGGTAAGAACCCTGGTCTCTCCCTTAATATTCCCTCCTACCATAATCACTGCTCCTACTTCTGATATTATTCCTCCAAAACCAGCCATAACTGCTGCCAGGGCAGGCAGCCTGGCTTCCCTTATTAAAATCCAGTAGACCTGAAATCTATTTGCCCCTAAAGACAAAACCTGTTGTTTTAATTTGGGGTCAATCTGCTGTACAGCTGCCAGAGTTATACCTGCAATTATAGGTGAGGCAATAAGCACCTGGGCTATCACCATGGCAGTGGGAGTATACATTAATTTTAAAAATCCAAGCATTCCACTTCTCCAGATAAACAATATAACTATTAGACCGGCAGCTACCGGTGGAAGTCCCATTCCAGTATTTATTACTGCAATAATAAACTTTTTTAACGGGAATTTATTTAATCCCACAAGCACCCCTACCGGTATTCCCAGAAGCATAGAAAAAAATACCGCACTTCCAGAAACTCTCAGGGTTAGAAATAAAATCTCATATACTTCCCTGTTCCCGGTAAAAATTAAAATTATTGCTTGTTTTATTCCCTGCCAGATAATTTCCATAATTATTTAATCACATCAGGATAAAATAACGGCTGACCATATTCCGCTACACCAAATTCTTTGATAATAGCCTGGCCCTTTTCTCCGGTTATAAATTCCACAAAAGCTTGAGCTCCCTCATAATTTATATCAATATCCTTATGTTTTTCCGGATTTACAGGAATTACTCTATAAGGATTGAAGAGTATCTCGTCCCCCTCCACTAAAACAACCAGGCTCAGATTATTCTGCTGCGCCAGATAAGTTCCTCTATCAGTCATAGTGTAAGCCTGCTTTTCATCAGCGATCCTCAATGTTTCTCCCATTCCCTGACCACTTTCTATATACCAGTCACCCTGGGGGGTAGTCCCGGTTTCTTCCCATATCGCTATTTCTTTCTTATTGGTGCCGGAATCATCTCCTCTTGAAACAAACGAAGCCTCATTTGCAGAAATAGTTATGTAAGCTTCCACTGCTGTAAGTCCACTGATAGCCGAAGGATCATCTTCCGGTCCTATTATCACAAAGTCATTATGCATCACATCTCTTCTTTCAGTTCCATAACCTTCTTCAACAAACCTGTCTTCTTCTTCTCTGGAGTGTACCAGTATAACGTCTGCCTCTCCTCTTTCTCCCATAGCAATTGCTTCTCCTGTACCAACAGCTATAGGTTTTACTTTATAGGTGGTTTCCTCTTCAAAAACAGGGATTAACTCATCCAGAAGACCGCTGTCGTAAGTGCTGGTAGTGGTTGCCAGAATAATTTCAGCATCTTTCACTTTTTCTTTACAAGAAAATGCAAAAACTGAAGTAGTAATTATAAACGTAGATAATATAAGAATTGAAGTAACATTTAAAAATCTAAATTTATTCACTTTTACCTCATTCTTTTTTATGTTTTTATTATTGGTCGATTTCATTTTGATTTTATCTACTCTTCAAGCAAAAAACTTCAATTTCACTATCTTTCTTTATATCCCCGGCATCATCTGGAAAAACTGCAATCCCATCGGCTTTTGCCATAGAGGTTAGTATGCCTGATCCCTGCATACCCGTAGATTTGAAAAAATACTCATTATCTTTTTTCTCAAGCATCACCCTGACAAAATTAGTTCTGCCTCTTTTATTCTTAAAATCATGATAAGCTCTGGCTCTTACTGAAGGTCTGAACAGATTATCATCTCCAATTATTTTCTTGATCAATGGTCTTACATACATTTCAAAACAGACCATAACCGATACAGGGTTCCCCGGCAATCCGAATATAAATCCATCCTTATATTTCAGGAAAACCAGCGGTTTTCCTGGTTTCTGGTTTACCCTCCAGAATATCAACTCTGCTCCAATGCCAATCAGGATTTCCTTTACAAAATCATAATCACCAACAGAAACCCCTCCACTTAATAACAGAATATCACACTCCGATAAAGCTTCCCGTATCTTTTCCTCTAAGATTTTTTTCTCATCTTTAACTATACCATATCTGATATACTCTATGCCTATTTCTTTCAATTGAGCAGATAAAGAATAACTGTTACTATCCCTCACTTTACCTATCTCTAATTCCTTATCTATCTCCAGAAGCTCATCTCCAGTTGATATTATTCCTACTACAGGAGGATGGTAAACAAGCACTTCGCTCTTACCCAATGAAGCCATAACTCCTATATCTGCAGGGAAAATCTTTTCCCCTTTCCTTAAGACTTTATCTCCTTTTTTTATATCTTCCCCTCTGTATCTTATATTTTCTCCCTCCGCACATTCCTTAAAAACCAGGATACTCTCTCCATCCTTTTCTGTATCCTCTTTCATCACCACAGCATTACAATTTTCTGGAATAGGGGAACCGGTCATAATGGGTATGCAATAACCAGGATTAACCTTTACAGTTGGCACTTTACCAGCAGGTATATCCTCAGCCAGCAATATTAATCTTACAGGGTAGCTCCTATTTGCTCCTTTTATGTCTTCTGTTCTTACTGCATATCCATCCATAGCAGAATTATTATAGACTGGTATATCATCCTTTGAGATTACATCTTCTGCCAGTATCAGGCTCAGGCTATCAAGTAAAGGAACTTTTACAGCTTTAATTCTTATACTGCATTCAAGCACATTCTTTTGAGCTTCTTTTACTGAAAGCATAATTCTTTCCAGATATAGTGGGTGATATTACTTATAGACATTAATATTATTATTTTAAAATAAACATGTAAAGTAACTAGAGATCTATTTTAACCACTTTTAAGGTCTCGTGTCTAATCTAAAAAGAATATCAGGCTTAGAAGCTATAAATGCACTAAAAAAATTGGGATTTGTACAGATTAGACAAAAAGGCAGCCATGCTATTTTAAAGAAAATAATTGATGACAAAGAAATAGGTTATGTCGTTCCATTACACTCAGAATTAGCTGTCGGCATATTAAGGGGAATTCTAATGCAAGCTAAAATTTCACAAGAGGAATTTTTAAAACACCTATAAATAAATTTAAAAAGACCTGGCTGGCCACTGTACACAATGTTAGAACTGCTATAATTACTTCAAAAGAGGATAATTTTATACATGAATTAATTTGGTAATTAATCTTTCTTAGTTTAAGGATGGTATTAGCATTAGCCGTTAGTAGTGGAAGAGTACTTGATCAATTCACTAGAGTTGAAAGAACTATATATAAAAAAGATTTTGGTATATTTATACAAAGAGGATTTTTTGGTATTAGAAAATCATTTATCTCCTAATCTTTAGATTTAAGCTTCTCTATTTCTTCAGCTATTTTTTCAAGGGAATCAAATATACAATTGACTGTCTTATAAGTAAAATCACAATGAAAAATATCTGGCTTGGTGCAGATATCTTTAAATTTTAATTCACTCATAACTATAAACCTCTGAGTATTTAGGTATTCAATTAATTTACTCATCTTTTTTTCCTTGATTAATTTTTATAT
>JAHIPJ010000117.1 GCA_018894445.1 Actinomycetota bacterium | reverse complement strand
TATGACTCATGACTTGATTATTAATATTATTAATAATTTAAAAATAAGTATTGATAACATTGAGATAACAGACATCAGGGATAATACATTTTATGCAATAATAAATATTAAAAATACAGATAGAAAAGTTGTTAGAGTTGATTCAAGACCTTCTGATGCTATAGCTACTGCTGTTAGAAGTAAATGTGACATTTATGTAGCGGAACATGTTTTAGAATCAGGTGGGTTGAGGATACAAACAATTGAAGAAGAAGTAAAAAAATTTAAAAGCTTCCTGGATCATGTGGAACCTGAAGATTTTAAGGATAAATAAATACTAATAAATGATCTTTTTTCCAGACAAACTTTTTATTAAAAAAGATCTTTTGATAATAATTAATAAATCTAATAAATCATCGATGTAACCTATATCCTGCCGTATATATGCTCGCTGTAACAGTATTGTATTTTTCTATTGACTTTAATAAGCTTAAATCTTAAAATTACATTAATGTAATTACAATGATGTAATTAAAATTACAACATGGTAAATATATAGTTTAATATGAAAAGTGACATAATAAAAAAATTTTATAGTTCTAAAGAAGTTTGTAAGATAATCGGGATTACCTACAAGCAGCTTGATTATTATGATAGGACTGATTTTATAAAGCCTTCTATAAATAGAGCAGGTGGTTATGGAACCAGAAGGATGTATAGTTTTAATGATTTAATGAAATTAAAGGTTATTAAAAAATTAATGGAAGCCGGGATAAGCTTACAAAAACTAAGAAAAACAAAAAGATATCTTGAACAGTATGATGATAGCAATAATAGTAGTGATGATGAGTTTTTAAAAGTAACACTGATATCTGATGGGAATACTGTTTATGCTTGTAATTCTGATAAAGCAATAATAGATACATTGAAGAGCGGCCAGGGTGTTTTTGGAATCGCCCTGGGGAAAGTGTACTCTGATCTAAACGGGGATATAGAAAGATATTTAATTAAAAATAATAAAAAAGATGTAATTAAGGAAAAAGTTAAAGAAATTTAATATATGAATAATTGGAGGCTGATTTTAAAACTCTATGGTTAAAAATTTATTGGAAATAAGAGAAAATTTAAATAAAAATAATAGGCTTGATAAAAAATTTAAAAATACTGAGAATATAAAATTTGCACATAATAGTGAAAAAGAATTTTCTAAGATATTAGATTTCTATAGAATAAAATGGGAATATGAACCTAAAACTTTTACACTACATTTTGATAGGGAAGGTAATCCTATGGTTAGCTTTACTCCAGATTTTTATCTGCCTGATTTAGATTTGTATATAGAGCTCACAACTCTTAATCAGAAATTAGTTACAAAGAAAAATTATAAGATAAAAAAGTTAAAAGAATTATATCCGTATATAAATATAAAATTATTTTATAAAAAAGATTATAATAGCTTATTGTTTAAATATTTAAATAAATAAAAAATTTTATAGAATTATAAAGTTCCTGAGTAATTTTCTTTATTTTATTTATAACTGCTAATATTTATTAATTATAAAATATCCTTATCATAAAAATGACTGGTAACGGTAATTTAAAAGGTGATATAAGAAACCTATTCAGCAAGTATGGAGCAATTAAGGGCAGGCCAACCGTCTGGGGAGCTGTCAGAATAATACTGGTTAAGCCCGGAGTTCAGGCTTTAATTTTTTACAGGTTTTATCGTAAACTTTATAAATTAAAATTAAGGCTTTTAGCAGAGTTCTGCAGCAGATTAAACTTTTTCTTTAATGGATCAGAAATCGATCCTGGCGCTGAAATCGGTTCTGGATGTAGATTATGGCATCCTGCAGGTGTTGTTATCGGTAGGGGAGTAAAGATTGGAAATAATGTAAGTATCTTTTCTAATGTTACTCTGGGCGGTCTTGGTCATTCTATATTCCATCATGGTGAGCCAGGTTATCCTGAAATTGGAGATAATGTAATTCTATATACTAATGTTACAGTATTAGGACCGGTAAAAATTGGAAACAATACTACTATTGGGGCACACTCATTAATTTTAGAGTCCTTTCCTGATAATTGTCTGGTAGCGGGAAGCCCAGCAAAAGTAATTAAATCATTTTAATAAATCATCTTAAAATAAATATTAATCAATATTGTTAAAAGCTAATCAAGTTTACATAATATACATTATCGGAAGTTGTAATATTTTATAATATTACATATAAATTCCTCAAAAATATAGACTTTATAAGATTTTATATTAAAAGTGTTGTTATTAATTAGTGAGGTTCTATTTACCGGTACTTCCGAATCCGCTTTCTCCCCTGCTGGTTTTGCCTAAATCTTCAACTATTTCTAAATTAACTTCTTCAACTTTATGGATTACAAGCTGGCAGATTTTATCACCTTTTTTTATTTTAAAAGTATTTTTTGGATCAAGATTTATAAGTATAGCGCAAACCTCTCCTCTATATCCGGAATCAATAAGGCCCGGAGTATTTACAATACTTATGCCATATTTGGCCGCAAGCCCCGATCTTGGCTGAATAAAACCGGCATAACCTTGCGGTATGGAGATTTTAATGCCTGTAGGTATCTTCTTTCTTTCAAATGGTCTTAATCCGCAATTTATAGAACTATATAAATCCAGCCCTGCATCTCCAGTATGGGCATATTTTGGTAACGGAATTGACCTGTCAAGTATTTTTATTTTTATTTTTTTCAATTAATTATCTTCTAAACAATTTTTAAAAATGATCTTTTAAATAAATATAATAATAAAGCTTTGTTGTTTTAAAATCAAAGTGTCAATAAAAAATTAAAAATTTACTGGTTTTTTTAAAATACCATCTAAATCTTATATAACTTTTTTTAGTTATTTGTTAGAATAGAAAACAAATAAATTTATACAGTCCCCTATCTGGCTATAACTATTTTTATGTAATAAATATTTAATAAAATTAAAGGAGGAATAATGGCAGAAATTCATTATGATAAAGATATTAATATGAATATCTTGAAGGGAAAGAAGATCGCTATAATTGGATATGGAAGCCAGGGACATGCACACGCACAAAATTTAAGGGACAGTGGAATGGATGTAATTGTAGGAGAACTGGAGGGCAGTAAACCCTGGGATATGGCAAAGGAAAAAGGATTTGAAGTCTACACTACTGACAATGCCTCAAAAATGGCTGATGTTATAATGTTATTGGCACCAGATACTCTACAGAAAAGTATTTATTACAAATATATAGAACCAAACCTTGATAAAGGAAATATACTCTGTTTTGCTCATGGTTTTAATATTCATTTTAATCAAATTATTCCTGGAGAAGATATCGATATTATTATGATCGCCCCTAAGGGACCCGGTCATATCGTGAGAAGAATGTATAAGGAAAATAGCGGAGTTCCGGCAATTATTGCTGTCTATCAGGATTATTCAAAAAAGGCCAGGGCGTATTGCCTGGCGTATGCAAAAGCCCTGGGAGCTGGAAGAGTTGGAATAATTACTACCACATTTAAAGAAGAAACAGAAACAGATCTATTTGGAGAACAAGCCGTACTTTGTGGAGGGACAACTGAACTTATCAGAGCCGGATTTGATACTTTAGTAGAGGCTGGATATCAACCAGAGATAGCATATTTTGAGGTGCTAAGCGAGCTAAAATTAATAGTAGATTTAATATATGAAGGTGGAATATCCTGGATGAGATATTCTATTAGTGATACTGCAGAATATGGTGATATGGTAAAAGGAAAAGAGATTATTACAGATGAAACTAGAAAAAATATGAAAAAGATACTGAAAGATATTCAAAGCGGTGCTTTTGCCAGAGAATGGATACTTGAAAATAAAGCCGGCAGGCCAGTTTATAATGCAATAAAGAAAAAGGAAGAAAATCATCTTATAGAAAAAGTAGGAAAAGAGCTGAGAAAAATGATGACCTGGATTAAGAAAGAAGAAGATTAAATAAATGGCATAATAAAAAGCGAACCTATGTTTGCCATAGGTTTTCCTTTTTGTTATAATGTTATGCAAGTTAAGAAAATATATTATTTATTTTTATTATATTTTTAAATGAATTATGGATAATAATGTCAGCTCCAGACAGGAAAAAATATTAAAGTTTATCAGTAAAAAAATTAAAGAATCTGGATACCCCCCATCTATAAGAGAAATAGCCAGCGCAGTCGGTTTAAGCTCCTCAGCAACAGTTCATTCCCATTTAAAAAAACTTGAAGAAAAAGGATACTTGAAAAGAAATCCATTCAAACCACGTGCAATTTCCCTGCTGTCCAGGCAAGAAGATGAAACGATTGACCGTGGTTTTAATAATCTTGTCTACGTTCCTGTAGTTGGAAATATAGCAGCCGGTAGGCCAATTTTAGCAGATGAAAACATTGAAGATTATTTCCCGCTTACATCGGATTTTGTAAAAGGAAAAAAAGAAGTATTTATTCTTCATGTAAGAGGAGACAGTATGGTCAATGCGGGTATACTGGACAGGGATTATATTATTGTAAGGAAACAGAATAATGCCATAAATGGTGAAATAATCGTAGCTTTACTGGAAGACGAAGCTACAGTTAAAAGATTTTTTAAAACTGATAAAAATATAAAATTAATGCCCGAAAATGATTATATGGAACCCGTAGTTGTAAATGACGTTAAAATACTTGGAAAAGTAATAGGGGTAATTAGAAAATATTTTTAGCCAATATTAGCTTCCCTGCTCTCTCTTCCTCTGTATATATATCTGGATAATATAGAACAATATTTTGAATTCACATTTAAATTTAATATAGTACTGTCCTCTAAATCTCTACGCCCTAAAACCTGGCAGTTACTATAAATAAAAGACATAATTTTATTTTCATTATAGGGAATTTTTACAATTATATTTAAATAATGCCTTTCAATTATTTTTTTTATTCTTAAGTACAGTTCAGGCAGTCCCCTTCTTTTTAAAGCAGATATAAACACTGAATTTTTATATTTTATTTTTAAACTATTAAGTTCCCCACTGCTTAATTTATCAATTTTGTTAAAAACCAATACCACAGGCTTTTGCCATACACCAATTTCTTTTAGAACTTCTTTCACACTGTAAATATTATTCTCAAAATTAGTATTGCTTATATCAACAACAAGCAGTAATAGATCTGTTCTTTTAACTTCTTCTAAGGTGGATTTAAAAGATGCTATCAACTGATGTGGTAATTTTTCAATAAATCCGACTGTATCTGAAATCAAGACTTCAGAATTGGGATATATTTTTAATTTCCGTGTGGTTGAGTCAAGGGTAGAAAAAAGCCTGTCTTCAACATAAGCATCTGAATCAGTGGTAGCATTAAGTAACGTAGATTTACCGCTATTGGTATATCCTACCAATGATATCTGGAATATATTTCTTTCTTCTCTCTTTTTTCTCTGTGTATCTCTCTGTACGCTTATCTGGTATATTTTCTTTTCAAGGAGACTGATTCTCTTTCTTATTTTTCTTCTATCTACTTCCAATTTAGTCTCTCCAGGACCCCTGGTTCCAATTCCACCACCCAATCTTGAAAGTTCAATTCCTTTACCAATCAATCTTGGAAGAAGATAGTTCAACTGCGCCAACTCTACCTGTAGCTTGCCTTCCATGCTATGTGCTCTCTGCGCAAAAATATCCAGAATCAGTGCAGTTCTATCCAGGACTTTGGTATCAAGTTTTAATTGGAGATTTCTCTGCTGCGTGGGGGTAATTTCATTATCAAAAATAACTAATTCTATTTCCTTATTGTCTACAATATTTTTAATTTCCTCTAATTTTCCGGTACTTATGAAATATTTAGGATTTGGCTTATCTTGTTTGTGGCATAATATTTCTTCAACATCAGCACCGGCACTGATAGTTAAATTTTTTAATTCTTCTACATTTTCATTGACGGTTTTGAGATGTCGCTGCTTTTTTGTAATATTATTTTTAAAGTTTTCAAAATTAATAAAAACTAAAAGAACTTTTTCTCTTATCATAAATTATATTGTTGCTATTGCTACTTTATAATACATTTCTTATCCTGTTTAAAGCTTCCTCCAATCTACTGTCAGTTATAGTCAGTGAAATCCTGATATATCCTTCCCCATATTCTCCAAAAGCACTGCCCGGAGTTACCACTACATTTGCCCTGTCAAGTATCATTTTGGAAAATGATTCGGAAGTAAATCCCTGAGGAACTTTTGCCCATACATATATGGTAGCATTAGAATTATAATAATCAATTCCAATGTCATCCAGTGCTTTTTTAACCATTTCTCTTCTCTTATTATAAATTTTATTATTATATTCAGTATGTTTCCTGTAATTTTCCAGAGCTTTTACAGCGGCATATTGAATAGCATTGAAAACACCGGAATCCACATTAGTCTTATATTTACCCAGACTCCTGATTATTTCCTCATTACCAACTGCATATCCAATTCTCCATCCTGTCATATTGAATGTCTTTGAAAGTGAATTTAACTCTATTCCTACATCCTTTGCACCACCGGCATTTAAGAAACTCATTGGCTTATTATTACCCCAGTAAGTGTCCGAATAGGCATTATCATGGCAGATAATGATATTATTTTTTTCTGCAAAATCTACTATTTTTTCAAAAAAGTTTATATCACAGACTGCTGATGTTGGATTGTTGGGATAGTTAATATACAAAATTTTTGCTTTCTTTGCTATCTCCGGATTAATGTCATTTACATTGAATAAGAAATTATTTTTTTCTTCCAGAGGTACTGCATAGAGTATGCCACCGGCAAAAATTGTACCAATTTTATATACTAAATAAGAAGGGCTGGTTATTATTGCATAATCACCGGGGTTTATAAAAGTGTACGCTATACTTGCTATACCTTCTTTTGAACCCATAAGTGGTATAACTTCCCTATCTGGATTAAGCGTTACATTAAACCTTTCATAATAAAATCTGGATACAGCTTCATTGAAAATCTTTAAACCATAACTTGAAGGGTATCTGTGATTTTCAGGATTATTAGCTTCCCTGCAAAGAACTTCGATAATATCATTTGATGTTGTAATATCAGGATCACCTATACCGAGGCTTATTACATCTAATCCTTCTTCTTTTTTCCTGTTTATAATTTTATCAATTTCAGCAAATAAATATGGAGGTATCATTTTTAATCTTTCAGACTCTTCAAATTGCATTACTTTCCTCTCTTCATCTATTTGAAAGTTATTTTTTATATAAAGTATTCGCCATCAAAATTATGATCTACCCTACCCTCCAGAAAGACATCTGTAAAAGAAGGATCCCATATTACATTTAATTTTCCACCCATTAAATTGACAGTAATATTATTGCCTTTAACTTTTTTTAATTTAATTGCACATACCGCTGCAGCGCATGCTCCCGTACCGCATGCCAGGGTCTTGCCTATTCCCCTTTCCCATACCCTCATATTTAGTTCCATATCATTTTTAATTTGAACAAACTCTACATTGGTTTTATTTGGAAAAATATTATAATTCTCCAGTTCAAAACCCCATTTACTTAATGGAATAGTGTTTATATCTTCGCCTTCTTGAAGAAATATAACACAATGAGGATTCCCCATTGAGACACAGTTAATAAAAAATTCTTTTGAGTCTATAGATATTTTATGGTTAAAAATCTCAGTCTTATTTTTTATATTTACAGGAATATTTTCCGGCCTAAATTCAGGTGTTCCCATGTCGACTTTTATATTTACTACTTCATTATCTCTAGTATCAATTGATATCTTTTTAATTCCTGCAAGGGTTTCGATACCGATATTTTTACTTTTTATTAGATTATTTTCATAGGCAAATCTTGCCAAACATCTTATACCATTTCCACACATTTCTGCAATCGAACCATCATTATTATAATATTCCATTTTTAAATCAGATACTTCCGATGGCCTGACTAGTATCAGACCATCTGCTCCAACACCATAATTTTTATTGCACATTTTAATTATTTGTATTTTAGATAAATCTAGTCTACCGGTAGTTGCATTAATTATTATAAAATCATTGCCCTGACCGTTTAACTTTGAAAATTTAATTTTTTTCATCTCATTCCTCGTCTCATTCCTTTGACTAGAAATGTTATTATCAGCCTAATTAACAACACTATTATTAATTATACTAAGAATATCCACTATTAAGTCTATAATATTACCATAACTATCAGTTCTTATCCATTTTATTCCTGGGTCAGATTTAAACCAGGTCATCTGTTTTTTAGCCAGTCTTCTGGTATTTCTCTTAACCTCATCTACACATTCATGAAGATTTATTTCCCCATTTATGTACTTTACAACTTCTTTGTAGCCAACCGCCTGTAAAATACTATTGCAATCTTTATATCCTTTTTCAATCAAGCTCTTTACTTCTTTTACCAATCCCCTACTGAACATTCTATTTACTCTCTCCTCTATATTCTTATATAACTCTGGTCGATCAATCTCTATACCAAAAATAGAATTGTTATAAATAGATTTTCTACTTTCCCATTTATTTTGAAAAAATGAAAAAGGTTTTCCTGTAATTTTATAAACCTCTAAAGCTCTTATTATCCTTCTCTCATCATTAATACTTATTTTTTTGCTGTAAGCAGGATCTATTTTTTTTAACTTTTCATAATATACTGAAAGGCCATATTTTTTTATATTCTCCTTTAATTTTTTTCTAATTATCTTATCTTTCCCTTGAACAAAATTCAACTCATCTATCACTCCTCTTATATATAGACCAGACCCTCCAACCAGTAAAGGAATTTTATCCTTTAAAAAGAATTCATCTTCAATAATCTTTCTACAGATGTCTCTAAATTCAACCACGGTTACATTATGATCAGGATTAAAAATGCTGATCATATATTGCTTTAAATTATATTTTTCGGTGTCATACTTATCTGTACCTATATCCATGCCTTTGTAAATCTGTATAGAATCCACCGAAATAATATCCGTTTTTAGTATAGCAGCTAAATTTATCGCAATTTTTGTTTTTCCGACACACGTTGGCCCACAGATAGTAATTACTTTTTTATTTTTGATTGCATCTTTTTTTAAATTATCAATATTTATATTGTTACTCTTTTTATCTTCTATTAATTTTAAATCTGATTCTTTTATTAAATCCATCATAATTTCCTCATCAAATTAAATTGACTGATTTTTTAACTCTGGATATATCT
>JAHIPJ010000116.1 GCA_018894445.1 Actinomycetota bacterium | reverse complement strand
CGAGACTGCTGTATTTTTCTTCCAGGGGCAGTGGGGCAACGCTGGAAGTTAAATAAAATTTACCATTTTCAATTTCTTTTTTAAGCACATTGGATATTTCCAATGCCCTGAAATAGCTTGAAATTGAACCCGTCTGAACAAATTTGCCATTAATTTTTATTTTTCCGCTTCTGAGCTGCTTGTAATTGACCTTTCCATAAGAAGGTTTATTTCTTCTTTGAACAGAATAGTCAAAAATTTCGGTATATATATCCTCATCTTTAATTTTTAAGAATTCTACCATCTCTTCATCAATCACCGGGATTGGGATACCAATACCTATAAATATAGTAACACCATAGTTGTGAAAAGTGCATGCTTTCAAGTATTGGGGTGACATCTCTTTTAAGTTGCCTATAAGAGCAAGAGTCCCGGCCGCACCACATGGAGTACCATTGGGTAATCTCTCTTTGCCTGGATTATGCTGGGTACCGTACCAGGAGACATAACCCTGACTGCCTCCCAAAAAGATTCTTGCACCTATCCCAATAGTCCTGTAATATGGGTCATTTAAAAGTGGACTGAGTTGGCCTGCGCTACAGTAAGTGGCATTACCAAAATTAGGTAATAACTTTCCCATATAAGTATAAATTGTCCTGTCAGAAGAGTTGGTAGCTACTGCATAATTCTGGTAAGCATTTCTAGGATTGAAAAGATAAGCCTGGTTTATTGTATCCATGGTTATGTAAGTTTCAATTTCTCTTCTGGGATAACAATCAGTACCATATGCTGTCGCTCTTAGTTTTACTGGCTTTCCTAGTATTAAATCTTCAATTACATATGCTCCACCGTAATTCATTCCTTCTGTCTCTGAAAGTTCCGCAGCGCCGATATATACATCTACGGCGGCTATTCCAGCATATGCAGGTACATCATTTAACCACACTTTTGTCATTTTTATAGGAGGATCCGGGTGCCCGAAATTTATGAAAGCTCCCGAGGAACACATAGGTCCGAAAGTTGCAGTTGTCACCACATCTACTTCTTTGGCTGCTTTTTTTATTCCTTTTTCTTTCACATAATCAATTATTTCTTCAGCGTTTAATACTAAAACTTTTCCGTTTTTTATTTTTTCATTTATTTCTTCAATTGTTTTTGCCATGATATATTTAGGTCCTGATTTAGATTTAATAAATTATAATACTCTAATATTGATATTTTGCCAATAATCATTTGGTTCAAGAATAGATTTTTACCTAATATTAGGCAAGAAAGCCCCTGTTTTTAAATAGGAGATGAATTGCCCTTGACAATATTCTTTCTTTAAGGGATAATCTAATATATGATTAAGTCCCTTAAATATCGTTTGTATCCAGCTAAGAAGCAGAAAAGACTTCTTCAGGCGCAACTTAATGAGTGTCGCTGGCTTTATAATCACTTTCTTGAGGAACGAAAAAACTCTTGGGAAAAGGATAAAAAAAGCATTGGCTACTTTCAGCAAAGTATGTCCATTGTTGCTCTGAAAAAAGAAAGACCATCTCTTAGTAATGTCTATTCTCAAGTACTTCAAAATATTGCTGATAAAGTAGATAAAGCCTTTCAAAGTTTTTTTAGTAGAGTTAAAAACGGTGATAAAAATGTCGGTTATCCAAGATTTAAAGGTTTTGACCGTTACGATAGTTTCACTTATAAGCAAGCTGGTTTTGGTTGGAAAATTAAAGACAAACATCTTGAGCTTTCTAAAATAGGCTCTATTAAAATTAAACTTCATCGTTCCATAATGGGAATTCTTAAAACTTGCACCATTAAAAAACAAGCAGGCAAATGGTATGTTTGTTTCTCGGTAGAGTATGAATCTAAACCATTGTCCCCATCTGAAAAAGCTGTTGGAATTGATGTTGGTTTGGAAAACTTTGCTACTTTTTCTACCAAAGATAAAATTGCTAATCCTTGCTTTTTTAAGACTGACCAAAAGGCTCTTGCAAAAGCTCAAAGGAAATTGTCTAAACAGACTAAAGGCACTCCTGAAAGACAGAAGGCTAAAAAGATTGTAGTGCATATTCACGAAAGAATTTTTAATAGGCGTCATAATTTTATTCATCAAGAAGCCAGAAAGATTGTTAATCGTTTTGGTATTATTTGTATTGAAAAACTTAATACCAGAAATATGATGAGTAACCAAATCAAAGTATTTGGTCATAAACTCAACAGGAGTATTGCAGATGTGGCATGGGGTCAATTTGCTATTGTATTGTCTCACAAAGCGGAAGAAGCTGGTCGGCAACTGGTAGCAATTAACCCAAAAGGAACAAGCCAAAGATGTAGCCAATGCGGAACGATAGTTAAAAAAGAACTTTCTAATCGTTGGCATGATTGCCCTATTTGTAATGTTCATTTGCATCGTGATTATAATGCCTCCTTAAATATATTGAGAGTTGGATTAGACTCTCTCGGTATCAAATCCGTAGAAGCCCCTGACTTTAGTCGTGGGGAGTAATCACCTGGCTATATAATATAATTTTTATAAAAGTTATCGGAACCGGTCACTTAAAATTATAAAAAAATTTAATTTTGTAGATAACCCAGTATTTTTTTACGGAAAGGTAGTTATAACAAATTGATGAATCCAAAATTTAGAAATCCGCTTGTTTTAAGTATTGTTGCAACTGTTTTTTTAATACCGGTTCTTATCCTGACAATGTATATATTTGATTTGGTTAATTGGATAATGTTAATAGTTACCGCTGTTATTTATTTGGTGATTATTTTTTTAGTTTTTTTATATTACGGCAGTTTTGGGAGAAAATAACTCATAAGCAATGACAAAAAGTTATGATATAAATATTGAGAGGTTGCTTGCTGGCAAGCTTGATCTGGATAGAAGTATATATAGAAACAGGGTTAAATATAAAGAGAAATATAATTGGAGGATTATATACAAATATAGTGATCTTTTGGTCAGTTGCGATAGAAACATCATTCCTAAACTTGAGAGATTAATTAAGGAAATTTACTATCTGCTTGAATCCTGTATAAAGGAAAATCCATCCTTTCAAAAAAGTTTATCCCCCTTAAAAATTAAGTCTGAGTATCCTCCTGTAATAAAAAAAATGTGCCAGAAGGCGGCTATTTTTAATGTAGGCCCAATGGCTACTGTTGCCGGGGCGGTATGTGACTATCTTGCTTCAGGTTTGGATAGATACTGCAACCGCTTAATAATAGAAAATGGTGGTGATGTTTTTATAAAGAGCAATAAAGACGTGGATGTTGGCATATATTTGAAGAATAAATATTTTGCAGAGAAAATATATTTAAAAATAAAAGCGGCTGGCACTCCTTGCGGGCTTTGTTCTTCATCGGGAAGTTTTGGCCATTCACTTAGCATGGGGAGTAGTGATTTAGTGGTTGTTCTGGCAAAATCTACTATTAGTGCAGATGGTGCGGCCACTTCAATTGCAAATAATATTAAAGGCCCTGAAGATATTTCTAAAACTATAAGCAGTTATAAAAATATAAAAGATATAACAGGCATTTTAATTGTAAAAGATGATAAGCTGGGTGTTTGGGGGAATATTGAGTTTATAAATAATTAAATCTTTTTGGCTTTCTGGGCATCATCGATATCTTTTTTTTCATCTTTTGATTTAAAAATATCAGCATTTGAACCTATCAGACTTTCTCCTTTGAACAGTCCTCCTTTAGCTATTGTCAGGAGAGCATCTTTCTGAGTTAAGTTTCCAATAAATTTTCCTGTCGTGGTAATTTCAACTTCTCCAGATGCTATCATATCTCCTTTATATGTACCGGCTATTACTGCATCTTTGGTTCTAATATTAGCTTCTACTTTTCCTTCTTTTCCAATTATAATATCTTTTTCTATTGTAATTTCGCCATTGACTGCACCGTCAATTCTTGCTGAACCAGGGCAGTTAATTTTCCCTTCTACTTTAACTCCCTCGGGAATAATAGTAATATTTTTTGAACCCTTTACTTCGGCACTTTTTCTTGACAGCATACTTTTTCCTCCTTTAAAATTTGCTACTTTTGTAATTATAAATTTTGAATTGTAAGTATTTTTTGCAAGCTATTATAACACTTTTTAGCCAAAATTAATGATAATTTTATCACTTTAAATTTTATCTATAAAAATATAGAATGATATTAAATTATGAACTAACCCTATAGTTATAGAGAGATGAAAAGCAAAAATTTATTTACCCATGTTTTTACATTAATCTTAATTTTTCTGTTTATATCAGCAGCATCTGTTTCATGCCAAATTACCCGGTATGGCGAGAAAGATACTTCTGAGACCGGAGAAGCCGGGAATATGAATGAGGCCGATAACCAGCTTCAGGAGCAAGCAGGAGAAAAATCTGAAGATGAAACGGAAGAAATTACTACAGTAAATCTCTGGATCAGTGACCTTATTCCGGAATATATAAGCGCAGAAGTCAGAAATGAGTTAAGCAAAGTTTTTGATGAAATAATACTTGCAGACGAGAAAGAGAATTCCGATGTATGGGTTGAAATTGATATTAGTAGCAAGGAATCAGAAATAGGATGGGTTTTGGTGCCGGTGGTTTCATTTTTCAGAAGTTTTGACGATATATCATATGAGAATATAAAAGAATTCTGGGCCGGGAATAAGGAGGTTTTAAATTATATATCAATAGACGTTTCTGAACCCGAACTTATTGTGACTGAAGAAGTTTTTAAAGTGCTTGAAAAGATTTTTGGACAGAAAGAAAATGAAAATATAAAAATAGCGAGTACAGAAGAGCTTTCATTAAATATTGAAAAAAATAATAGTTTTTCAATTATCCCTTTTGATAATATCGAAAAAGAATATAAGGTACTCAATTTAGATGAGATGTCTGTTTTTGATAAAGATTTAGACATTAATAATTATCCGCTGGCCCTGAATATAAGTCTGGGGAGTAATAACCCTGACTTTGAAAGCAAAATAGCTGAGAGTTTTTCAGGAGTAACAATCACCAACAGGGATATGGAAAAGATTGCGTCGGTCATTATGACTGGCGTAACAGCAATAGTCAGGCAGGTAGCAAGAAGAATAGAAAGTGATGGAGTTTTATCTCCTGGTGAAAAGATTGCAGAGGTACTAAGAGACGCAGATATTACCCATATAAGTAATGAGCTGCCTTTTGTGGAAGGTTGCACAGGAACAAGACCCCAGGGGTTAATTTTTTGTAGCAGTCCTGAGTATATAGAATTACTCAGGTATGTTGGAACTGATGTAATTGAACTGACAGGAAATCATATGAATGACTACGGTCATGAATGGATGAACTATACCCTGGATATGTATGATGAAGAGTGCTGGCCCTATTTTGGTGGGGGAAGAAATCTTGAGGATTCATATGAGCCAGCTACTTTTGAGATAGGGAGTAACAAAATAGCATTTCTCGGAGCTAATACTTTTGGCCCTGCCAGTAATTGGGCTACAGAAGATACTCCAGGTTCGGCACGTATAAATGTGTGGGGTGAAGTAGAAAAAGAAGAAGATATGAGAAAGTTTGAAGCGATAATAAAAGGGTTAAAGAAAGAAGGTTATATAGTAATATTTACTTTTCAGTATGAGGAAACTTATAGCTATACCCCTACTGAGGTTCAGATTGCTGATTTTAGAAGAATTATTGATGCTGGAGCTGACATAGTAAGTGGTAGTCAGTCTCATTATCCCATGGGAGTTGAATTTAGAGGTGATGGCTTTATAAACTATGGGCTGGGTAATTTATTTTTTGGGCAACAGTTAGCTATTCTTGGAAATAACCCCGGAATAATCGCAAAACACATCTTCTATAAGGGTAAGCATATAAATACTATTTTAATTACTACTATGCTTAACGACTTTAGCCAGCCTAGGCTCACTACTCCTGAAGAGAGAATAGAGCTTTTGAATTCTATTTTCGCCGGCAGCATAAGATAATCATATTATTCAGTTGCTAAGTAAAGACTATTTGATTTAAGAAATTGTTGTCATTTTTATAAAATAACTTCTAAATTTTTAATAGCATATTCAAGTGGAAGGATGTTTATGCTGCCATCTGACATTTGCCTCTCCCCGCCATATATTAAGTATGCCTTTGCAGAAGGATAATCGTTAAGAAAGGCCTTTAACCCGCGAAGATCAGATCCTGGTATTTTGCCTTTTCTTTTAACTTCGAATATTTTTAAGCCTCTGTCTCCATATAAAACAAAATCCACTTCTATATTATTACTTGTTTTCCAGTAATAAATTTTATATCCAAGACCCAGATAGTCATTCATTGCCACAAGTTCCTGAAAGAAAAGACTTTCAAATGAAATTCCACCGGCTTCTTCAGGCGTATCCAGAGGACCCATAGGCCTTAAAGTTCTATAGACTCCAACATCAAAAAAATAAAATTTTGGATGCAAAACTAACCTTCTTTTTGCACGTTTTGTAAAAACAGGAACCCTGTAAGCCAAAAGAAGATCTTCTAAAATTGTAAAATAATTCTCGACTGTTTTTCTTTCAACGGCACATTCCCTGGAAACTTGCGAAATGTTTAAAACCGAGCCTTGAGAAAAACTCGCGGCTTCAAGAAACCTTGAAAATACCCCCAGGTTTCTAGTTAATCCTTCTTGCTGTATTTCTTCCTGGAGATAGGTCTTGATGTAACTTTCAAGATAATCTCCCGGATTTGATTCAACATATACTGATGGAAGGTTGCCAAACATAAGAGAATGATTTAAATTAAAATCTTTCCCGAGTTCTGCTGCCGTCAATGGATGCATTGAATAATTTAATGCTCTGCCTGCAAGAAGATTCGGGCCTTTCCGTCTTAACTTTCTCGCACTGGAACCGGTTAAAATAAACTTATACTTATTTTTTTCGATAAGCCTGTGTACCTCGTTTAGAAGCTCGGGTATTTTTTGGACTTCGTCTATTATTATCCAGTCTTTGAAATTATCTGGTATGAAATTTTCCAGCCTTTGTGGATCGGACAGCAGATCGTTAAATAAACGGGATTCCAGAAGGTCAAGATATACCGCATTTGGAAAAACTTGTTTTACCCACGTGGTTTTACCGGTACCCCGGGGGCCAAATAAAAAGAAGCTTTTATTATCAGGGTATTTTATAATTCTGGAATACATAATTCCATTTTACATATTAATTTGGAAATGTCAACTCCATATTACATAATTAAAATAATATTTTGTCCACAACCTATGCAGTCCAACCAGAACAACTACAACAGGAAGAATCATTTACACACCCATCAAAAGTAGAAGCACAACCGGAAGGATACAGGTTCGAATTCTTGGCCGCTGCAAAGACCAGCAACCGCTAGCTCCGCAAGAACCAAGAGTCCAAGATGTACAAGAACAAGACACTGGACAAGTTTAAAACATTAGGCCCTGGATTATAGCAACCTGAACCACAGGTACCACTGGTGTTGCCCCCTGAACAATTATGAGTACAAAGGCTTCAATCTTTTTTATTATAGCAGCAGATTTTATATCTACTACCTTTAGTACAGCCTGAATCAGAAAAAATACCGGGTTGTAAATATTTGGTGTTATTTTACAGCTGGGACATTTTGTCATTTACTTATAGTTTGTGAAGTTTTTGATTGGAGGAGGTTACAGTTTCTTTAAAAAATCATTTATTTCTTTTTTAGGATTTTTCTCATTCATATAGTTTTATACCTCTTTTATCAACAATATCTTTAAACTTTTGGGGAATATCCTCATATGGTCTGATATCAAGATTGAATTTACTAATTCTTAAACAATAACCATAAGCCTTAAAATATCTATCTCCAAGACCTTTTACTGCTAAATCAATATCAGAAGCTTCATCAAAATATTTTTCCTCCAATAAACTGCCGTAGAGAATAACTTCTTTAGCTCCAAATTTTGTTGACAGGATATCTGAAATCTTTTTAGCTTCCTTAAGCGCATCACTTATCTTTTTTTTACGTATTTTATTTCTTTCTTTCAAAACATTTTTAAGAATTCCCATTAGGACCTCTGGGGTTATTTATGGAAAAAATATGTATAAAACTATTGTAAAGATAATATCATAAACAAGTAATAGATAAAATAAATAACCTATTTAAAAAATTTACAAGAAAAGCAGTAATAATAACCTTAAATATATCAGTTACTTTCATTTTAATTGTAACTCCTTTTTAATGTTATTTTATCTAATTTAATATTATTTTTAGCAGCTTTTTCCAGATAAAAAAATGCATCTTCAGAACTTAGTCCTATGTCAATTAAGATTAAAGAATGAGCATTGATACTTTGATTTT
>JAHIPJ010000115.1 GCA_018894445.1 Actinomycetota bacterium | reverse complement strand
TATAGGACAGCTGGAAAAGAAAAGCCAGTCCCGGTTTAAAACCACAAGAAACAAGTGGATTAAATATTACCTTGACGAATTGGATTTATATTAAATGCTTTGCATTTTTCGCTTTTTCTCAGTGCCTATCTCTGCATGGTGAATTTTCAGTTCTTTAATACTCTACTAAGGGGAACGAATTTGTGGAATGAAGTACTAGGACCACATGACCATACATATAGAAAGAGGATTAAATAATTATTCTTAAATTATCAAATAATTTTGATTATTCTATTGGAGAAAAAAAGTTTTTGAATTACTTCAATAATATATTAAGAGAAATTAAAAGGAGCTAAAAGATAAGATTAAATTTAAGTATAAAAGTATATGCCTTGGAAGATCTGTTTTATAGCCACTACATCATTTGAGTTTAATTGATATGCTAAAGATGTTTCACAATTATCATATCCATCTCCAATTTCTTATAGACAAATGCCGCTTAACTTAAAATATGTGATGACATAAAACGCCTATTTCAAAAATCATAATCATTTTTTACCAGAAAGTGTTTCTTTTATTGAACCAGTGTCTGAATGGAAAAATGTTATTGTAAACGTTGACAATTATGCTTTTAATGTAATAAAATAAGTAAACGATAACAAAATTTAAATATTTTACAATAATTATAAAAACTGATAGAGGTAAAGGTTTATAGTTGAAAGTTGACATAAGAACAGTTGCTGATAAAGCAGGGGTATCTACTGCAACTGTATCAAGGGTCTTAAGAGATTACCCTGGAGTTAAAGAAAAAACAAGAAAAAAAGTATTAAAAGTCATAACTGATTTAAACTATGAAGTAAACGCAGTTGCAAGAAGTTTAAGACAAAGAAAAACTTATACTATTGGAATAATTGTTGGAAATGTCCTTTCCCAGTTTTATTCAATTATTGCCAAATCTGTTGAGGATGTAGCACAAAAAAATGGCTATAATATGATTTTATGCAATGGTGATGATGATCCACAAAAAGAATTGAAATATCTTAAAGTATTAAAATCTAACAGGGTAGACGGAATAATTCTTACACCCACAGGTAAAAATGCTGATTATATTAACCAGCTAATTAATACAGATACAAAAATGGTTCTTCTGGATAGATTAATAGATGGGGTGGAATGCGATGCAGTCTTAGTTGACAATGAAACCGGAGCATATAAAGCTGTAAAACATTTAATAGACCAGGGATACAGAAAAATTGCTATAATAACCGGATATCTTGATAGAACTACAGGAAGAGGAAGACTTAATGGTTATCTAAGGGCATTAAATGAAGCAGGAATACCAAGAGATGATACTCTTATAAAGGTTGGAAACTTTAAAAAAAGAAGCGGAATTGAACTAACAAAAGAAATTCTACAAATGGAAAATAGGCCAGAAGCTATTTTTGTATCAAACATAGATATGACTTTAGGTACAATAATTACCATCAAAGAAATGGGTTTGAAAATTCCTGAAGATATTGGAATAGTTAGTTTTGATGATTCAGAATGGGCAATGCTTTTAGACCATCCTATCACTGCTATAAGCCAGCCAGCCTATAGTTTAGGTTCAACTTCAGCCGAAATGTTAATTAAAAGGATTAATGGTGAACAAATTGGGTTGAATAATAAACCCATTGTAATTACCTTAAATACCGAATTAATAATAAGAAGCTCTACAAAAAACGTAAAAAAATAATTTTTTGTTATTGACAAAGAAATTTACTGTTATATAATGTAATCGTTAACAAATGTAATCGTTATTAATTTTTAATAAGGAAATAATAAAAAAATGCAAGAAATTACTCTAACTACACCCACAAATAGACTAAAAGGTACACTTCCAAAAGTCGGAATTAGACCTACTATTGACGGGAGGAGAAAAGGAGTAAGAGAATCTCTTGAAGAACAAACACTCAGTATGGCAAAATCTGCAGCTAGCCTTATAACAAAAAAAATAAAGCATTCAAATGGAATGCCAGTTGAATGTGTAATTTCTGATACCTGTATAGGCGGTATTTCTGAATCGACAAAAGCTGATGAAAAATTTGAAAAAGAAGGTGTAGATGTAACACTAACAGTAACCCCATCATGGTGTTATGGCTCAGAAACAATGGATATGCACCCAATTAGACCAAAGGCTATATGGGGGTTTAATGGAACAGAAAGGCCGGGAGCTGTGTATCTTTCAGCAGTTCTTGCTGCACATAATCAAAAAGGTATTCCTGCGTTTGGTATTTATGGAAAAGACGTTCAGGATAAAGATGATACAGAAATTCCCGAAGATATAGAAGAAAAAATATTACAATTTGTAAAAGCAGGTTTAGCTGTAGCAACTATGCAGGGGAAATCATACCTGTCAATTGGCGGGGTTTCAATGGGAATAGCAGGCTCAATGATTAACCCTGATTTTTTTGAAGATTACCTGGCAATGAGAGTTGAATATGTAGATATGACTGAATTTATAAGAAGAATAGAAGAAGAAATTTATGATAAGGAAGAATACCAAAAAGCAATTAAATGGGTTAAAAAATACTGCAAAGAAGGTCCTGATAATAATCCAGAGAATATACAAAAATCAAGAGAGGAAAAAAATAGAGATTGGGAAATGGTTGTAAAGATGACCATAATTGCCAGGGATTTGATGATTGGTAATCCAAAATTAGCTAAATTAGGTTTTAAAGAAGAAGCTTTAGGCCATAACGCTATTGCAGCAGGTTTTCAGGGTCAAAGGCACTGGACTGACCATTTTCCTAATGGAGATTTTATGGAAACTATTCTTAACAGCTCTTTTGACTGGAATGGGATTAGGGCACCATTTATATTTGCCACAGAAAATGACAGCTTAAATGCAGTCTCAATGCTTTTTGGAAATCTTTTAACAAATACAGCTCAACTATTTTGTGATGTAAGAACATATTGGAGTCCGGATGCAGTAAAAAGAGTAACCGGACATAAACTAAGTGGCATATCTGAAAATGGTTTTATACATCTTATTAACTCAGGTTCAGCATGTCTTGATTGGACAGGAGAGCAGAATATTGATGGTAAACCTGCAATTAAACCTTACTGGGATATAACTCCTGAAGAAGTAGAAAAATGCTTAGATTCAACACTATTCAGACCGGCAATTTTAGAGTATTTTCGCGGTGGAGGATCTTCAACCAATTTTTTAACTAAAGGTGGTATGCCTGTTACCATGTCAAGAATTAACCTTATAAAAGGATTAGGTCCAGCCCTTCAAATTGCAGAAGGTTATATAGTGGATATACCCAAAGATATAAATGATATATTGAATAAACGAACCGACCCAACCTGGCCAACTACATGGTTTGTGCCAAATCTTACAGGTAGGGGTGCTTTTAAGGATGTTTATTCAGTTATGAACAGTTGGGGCGCAAATCATGGGGCAGTAAGTTATGGTCATATAGGAGCAAAACTAATAACTTTAGCCTCAATGCTAAGGATTCCTGTTTATATGCATAATGTATCTGAAGATAAAATATTCAGACCAAGTGCTTGGAATGCTTTTGGAACCAAAGATTTAGAAGGGGCAGACTTTAGGGCATGTAAAAATTACGGCCCGTTATATCGTTAAAAATAACAAAAAAATATTCTAATCAACAGAGAGGAGGTAGGAGATAAAAAGATTTAAATGTTGATAGAAAAACATTAAAAATAGAGGAGGTGATAATTAGAAAT
>JAHIPJ010000114.1 GCA_018894445.1 Actinomycetota bacterium | reverse complement strand
CGGATTACCTTACTGAACTTCTAGATACCTGGAGAAATATAAGGCCTAAAAGCAATTACTTTTTCTCAACTCTTAAAGGCAGGAAACTATCGGATAGATACATTCAACAGATGGTTAAAAGATACGCTCAAAAAGCTGGAATTGAAAAGAAGATTTCTCCTCATACACTAAGGCATACTTAACGCAACTAAGTATTATAAGCAGACAAAAGACATTGAAACCCTGAGGCGAATCCCGGGCCATTCCGATATAAGTACAATAACAATCTACATCACTCTGGCAAATATAGACGTAGAAAACGGAATGAAATCATTTAAAGGCTTTTTATAAATTGCTTTTTAGTGTTAAAATTTTAGAAAATAGGAGGTATAAAAATGGAAATATCTGATGTGAAAAAAATGCAAGCAAAGAAAGATGTTGAAGGGCTAATAAGAGCTTTAAAGGATGAAGATAGAGATGTCCGAATGTTGTGCGAAATTTGGCAAGGGTCAGGAGAGGATTAAAAATATGAGGAATCAAAAATTAGCAAGCTATGGGTTAGCAATATTATCAGGCATTTTGCTTTTGCTTAGTTTTCCACCTTTTAATTTAGGGAGTGTTTTGGCTTGGGTAGCCCTAGTGCCATTGCTGGTAGCCATATATAACGAGAAAAATCTAAAAAGAATTGGTAGATTGACGATTGTTTCTTGTATTTTAGGTTTTTTTCTAATGGTCGTTTGGTTACAGTCTGAGTTTATTTTTTTCCTTCCAGCTTCACTTTATCTAATTTCTTGGCTCATAGGTATTGGCATTTCAATTATGCTAGCTTTGCTTTATACTGATTTCCCGAGAGTATATTGGAAACCCAGGGAATTTCCCACCATAAAGCTGCAGTATCTACCTCCAATAGTGCAAATATTTATTCTACCAATAGTTTGGACAGCTTTTCAATTTCTGATAATGAACATACCAATAGTTATGAAATTTGGAGGAGCATTTGGATTCTTCTCAATAGCAAAAACTCAGTGGCTAAATCCACCAATTTTGCAATTAGCGTCTTTTACTGGCATGTATGGAGTAACTTTCCTTATTCTGCTGGTTAACTGCGCTATTGCCTATGGGATAATTCATTATAAAGAAACCAAACGGATATCTAAGCAAGCAATTGCCGTCTTATTAGTATTTGGGGTGATATTTGTAGGTGGCTGGGTTAGTATCCCTAAACCTGTTTCTGGAGACATTACTGTAGCTATTATTCAAGTGCCACCAAGTGGAAAAGAGGTTGAAAATTTTTATGTTGATCTGAGTAAAGAAGCTCTAAAGTATGACCCACAAATAATCGTGTGGACATCAATAGGCATAAAGGGGCCTCTTGCGACGTTCTCGACAGATTTGAGTAAAGAACTCAATGTTTACTTAATGGATGGAATATTGATTTCTCCAGATGGAAAGGAACAGTACCGCGATTTTGCTTATCATTACTTCAAAACATTTGATGGAGTTATCCCCCTAAACTTAAGTAAAATTTTCCCAGAAATTTATCCCTATGAGACAGAGTTTGGAAAAATTGGCCATCTGCTTTGCCAGGAAGGTGCCTGGCCTACTCCAGCAAGAAATATTGTTAGAAACGGGGCAGACATGATATTGCACAACACATCTAATTACGGTTTTGCTGTAGCTGGACTTTTTGGAGGTAATGCAGTTTATAGAGCAGTCGAGAACAGAGTACCCGCTGCACTCTTTTTATGGAGCGGGGCAGGCTCAATCATAGTTGATCCGTATGGTAGGGTAGTAGATGATATAGCTCCAGAACCTGAGATAGTGGCTGGTAAAATATCTTTTGCTGGTGGAAACACATTTTATACCAGGTACGGAGATGTATTTGGCTGGACCATTTTACTACTTTTTGTAGCTTTGTGGGTTTATAATTTCTACTTAAAAAGAAAAAGCCCGTTTAAGTATTGTATTCGCTGCAATACCAAACTAAAGAAAGATGTTAAAACGTGCGACCAATGTGGAAAAAAAGCGGATAGAGGAATAATAGGAACATTGTGGAATATATTCCCGCCATAGAATAAACAAATACTCTTCAAACTCTCAAACTCGTGCAACAGTGGATAAAAGGGAAATGTGAGGTTCCCCTAAATTGCCTTCAGCAACTTCTTTTATCCGCAAAACGATGGCAGCAGTGGCTCTCGGAAATATAGGAGACAAAAGAGCTGTAGAACCTCTAACCGAGGCTTTAAAGGATGTAGATGAGTATGTCCGAAGTAGCGCAAAAGAGGCTCTCGGGAAGATAAGGAAGTGATAATGATCCTCGAAGCAGTAGTTATATCTAGTCTTCTTTAGGTTGTTCCTCTGACTACTATCCAATTAGCCTCAATGTGGTGAGTTGCCTCCAGAGTCCTCCCGGAGGTACTTAACCCCACTACCGATACCAAATTAAGCAACAGCCTGCATCCCTTGATAAAAAGATCATATAGTACCGAAAGTGGCTCTGCTCCTATAATCTAAATAAAATAATACCTCCAAAATCCGTTGCTTTTTATAGTAACCTTTTATTTTTATATCATCTAAATTAAAGCTTTATCTCTTCCAAAATCCGTTACCTGGTTTGGAGACAAAATTCGTTACTTATTTTAAAGTTTTACCCTGCACTAGTGGGACT
>JAHIPJ010000113.1 GCA_018894445.1 Actinomycetota bacterium | reverse complement strand
TATATATGGCTTCACATTATAGCCGGTAAGCAGTCTTATTTCATCAATAACATTTATATCCCTGGGATCAACCATTGCTACATACAAGGTGTTGTCAGTCAATTCAAATGGGAAAATCTTCCTTTTATATTCGAAATCTTTGGATATGAGATTGGCAACAGAAGGATCGATTTTATCCTGTATTTTATTTAAATCTACAGGCTCAAAACCTCTCTGAAAGGAAATAAGTTCTACTAAAGTTTCATCAGAGATAAATCCTTTTTTTATTAATATTTCTCCTAATTTTTCACCAGTATTTCTTTGGGTATCTAATGCTTCTTCCAGTTGTTCTTTAGTTATGATATCTCTGCTTAGAAGTATTTGTCCTATTTTTTCTTTTTTATAATCTATATCAACCATAATCGTCCTAAAAATTTTTTATTAACTGTTATAATTATAATATATCTTAATCAATATTACACATATACCATTAAAAACTAATTTTTTACGATAAATATAAAAAACTTTTACTTTAAGTAGATTTACCCCTTTTAGTCACTCTGTTAATTATTCCGGCTGCATAACCTGCTCCGAATCCATTATCAATGTTTACCACGACCACTCCGGGGCTGCAGGAATTTAACATGGTAAGAAGCGGCGATATCCCTTTAAAACTTGTCCCATACCCCACACTTGTAGGAACTCCAATTACCGGACAATCTACCATTGAACTTACCACCCCTGGCAATGCCCCTTCCATACCGGCAACTGCTATAATCACATTTGACCGGTTTAGTTCATCCTTGAAACTTACCAGTCTGTGAATACCTGCAACTCCGACATCATAAATCTTTCTAACTTTATTCTTCATAAGATAACAGGTTATCGCCGCTTCTTCCGCCACACTTATATCCGAGGTTCCTGCACATATTACAGTAATTCCTTCACTCAGGTTATCATCCGGAATATCAAGCGGTGTATAAATAATATTTGACCTGGAATTAAATTTAATATTTTTAATTTCCTTTTTTAATAATTTAAAAGTTTCGATTGTGGTTCTGGTAACAAGGAGTACAGATGAATAGTTTAATATCTTTTTTGCTATCTCCAGGATTTGCTCCGGGGTCTTATTAGCCCCGTATATTACCTCTGGAAAATCCCTTCTCAGCAGGCGGTGGTGATCTATTTTTGCAAAACCGATATCTTCAAAATATATTTCTTTAAATTTTGAGATGACATCTTCTTTATTTATTCTTTCTTCTTTAAAACTATCAAGTAATCTCTCTATTATTTTATTTATATTTTTTCCCATATAATAAAAATACCATAAATACAAATAATTTTAAATTAACTTAAAAATTCACCTGCTTTATGCTAAAACCGATTAATTAAAGATGCACGCATGCATTTCCTACATACATGCATCTCTTTTAAATTTAGCCTAAAAATCTGCCCTTAAAAGTTAAAATAGTTTTCCTGAGATGGCGACAATCAATCCTGCAGTCTGGATAGCCACTACACTAATAAGTTTTATAAGTATATTCATGGATGGACCTGCGGTATCCTTTAACGGGTCTCCTACTGTATCTCCAACCACAGAAGCTGCATGTTCAGGAGTTCCGCTTTTTCCCTCTTCTTCAATTTTTTTCTTTGCATTATCCATTGCTCCGCCTGCATTTGCCATAAATATTGCCAGGGCAAAACCTGAAAGAAGTGTTCCTATAATTAATGCTATTACTCCACCGGGACCTAAAAATATACCCACTAAAGTTGGGATTACAAAAATTGATATTCCCGGTATTAAAATTCCCCTCTGGGCAGATTTTGTAACTATAGTAATAAATTCTTTTGGGTCTCCCTTTTCTTTACCGGCCAGTATTCCTTTTATCTGTTTTCTTGCCTCCTGCACCACTTTATTAGCTGCTTTACCTACTGCCCCGAGTAAAAGAGAGGTAAAAAAGAAGGGCATAATAACCCCTATAAATAACCCTGCCAGTACTTTCGGGTCCGTCATAAAATCTAAAGTTATTTTGTCTTTTAAAAGTCCTTCTACCTGGGAAAAATAAGCCTGTCCCAGTGCAAGGGCAGTTACTGCAGCACTTCCAATTAAAATTCCTTTTCCGATTGCAGCAGTTGTATTTCCAACAGCATCAAGTTTATCAGTCGTTTTTCTAACCTCCGGAGGGAGTTCTGCCATCTCTGCTATTCCGCCTGCATTATCGGATATTGGCCCGTATACATCAATTGTGACAACAAATGGAGCAGTAGCAAGCATACCGACAGCCGCCATTGCAACACCATACAGCCCCATTTTAAAGTCTACCAGGCCTCTTGAAATATAAAAACTAAAAACCATAGCTCCTATTATTGTTAAAGCAGGAAGTATACTTGATTCCATGCCATAGGCAAGACCGTTCACCACATAAGTTGCCGGACCACTTTTTGCGCTTTCCCTTATATTTCTTGTAGGCCTGTATCTTGAATCAGTATAAAGAAGTGTAAACATTCCAATTAAAAATCCGGCAACTATTCCGCCTGTTGAAGATAAAAACAGGTAATTGTACTCTGCACCCATTGTATATCTTATTACAAAATAGGATAGGATTATAATTAGCCCTACAGTAATAAGAAGCCCGGATAGAGTTGTTGCGGTAAGAAGACTGACTGTTGCTTCTTCCTTATACCTTCTTATAATAAGTTTAATCACAAATATGGCAATAATTGAAGCAATTACCCCTACTGTAGTAAGAAGCATGGGTAAAAGCACGCCATTCATTATTTGAGGAGTATTTTTAAATGCAAGAAATCCCAAAAACTGCGCAGCAACTATTGCGCCAAGACACGATTCAAAACTATCTGCTTTCATTCCCCCAACATCTCCAACATTGTCACCAACATTATCCGCAATAGTGGCAGGATTTCTGTAATCATCTTCTTTTAAGCCTGATTCTACTTTACCCACATAATCTGCTCCCATATCTGCAGCTTTGGTGAATATTCCCCCACCTGTTCTCATAAAAAACGCTGCAAAACTGGCGCCAATGACAAAGGTAACTGATACATTTACTACATTGTGTAAAATTTCTATCTGGCTCATCACTCCACCTCTTCCATACCACCAGTAAAGGATATTAAACCAGAAGGCAGTATAAAAAAGTACCACTACTGCCAGAATAAGCCCCGAGGCAGAAGCTGCAGTAATTGCTATATTCATAGCTTCCCCCAGACCCTTTTCCTTTGCAGCATTAGTTACCCTGGCATTTGAAGTAGTGGATATCCACATCCCCGCATAACCAATTAAGATGCTAAATCCCATACCTGTAGCAAAAGCAGGAATTGATACAAGAGAAAGATATCCAAATATAAACATGGCTCCAAGAAGGGAAACCAGAACAGCAAAAAATATCAGCATCATTTTGGTCTGTTGATTAAGGTATGCTCTGCTCCCG
>JAHIPJ010000112.1 GCA_018894445.1 Actinomycetota bacterium | reverse complement strand
TGAAAGACAAATTAGAAAAAATTAAACAAACTATTTATGACCTTTCTGTAAAGAATAAAGCAATTTTTGCTCTCCTGTTTGGGTCATATGCTCGTGGTACTGCAACAGAACATTCAGATCTTGATATAATTTTTGTTGAAGAAACAAATAAACCTTTTTTATCAAGACTGGATCCTTATTTTTCCCCTCTATCTGACTTAATGAATGGTGGAGTTGATGTTTTTGTTTATACCCCTGATGAATTTAAAAAAATGAAAAAAAAATTTTTTATACAGAGAGCTTTAAAAGAAGGAGTTGTAATTTTTGAGTCAAGAAAATTATAAGGAAGATTCTATTAGATGGCTTCGGCAAGCGAAAGCAGATATTAAAGCAGCGCAGGGTAGCACTAAGAATAATAATTATGAATGGGCTTGTTTTCAGTCACAACAGGCTGCTGAAAAAGCATTAAAAGCCTTATGGTATTTCTACTCTTCTGATCCCTGGGGTCACAGTGTTGTCAAGCTGATTCAGGAATTTCCACAAAGTGAAATTAAAAAATCGTTAAATTCATTATTAAATAAAGCTAAGGAATTAGATAAACTGTATATCCCTACCAGATATCCGAATAGCTTACCAGATCTTACACCATCTGAAGTATATACCGAAGAGGAAGCATCTAAAGCTATTGAATCCTCTAAAATAATTATTAAAGAAATAGAAGTGATATTAAAAGTAAGATCGTAAACTTTTAATGATTTTTATTACATTCTCGGTAGAAGAAAGCTCAGGATGATTGTCTATTTTCCAGGCACCGGCACATTCTTTCAAAGCTTTTGAAAATCTTTCTCTATTTATTTAGCTGCCAGCCTTGCAGCGTAATTAAAAGCAAGGGATGAATACTCATTGTTTCCCTTTTTTCATCACTTTTCACAAAAAGGTGTATAATTTTTGTTAACAAGTAAAAAAATAAAACACAACGATATATGCAATTATTAGAAAACCTTCAGATTTACAATAATCACATTTCCACTGTTGAAGAAGGAGTAAAAAAACTTAAAGGCAGAGAAAATGATCTAGAGGCAATCCATATTTATGTAGAATTAATTAAAAGCAGTAATTTTAGAAAGAAAAAATACTATAATATCTCAAAGGTAGGTAAACCATCAAAATTAGACGAGTGGATTTTTAAAAATCTAATAGAAGAGGATGATTATAGAAAATATCTTAATAAGTATCTGGAGCTAAAAAGCAAGCTTAATTATAAAGATGTTGATGATTATATATTAGAAAAACACTACCGCCCAGGAGCAATTGAAATTTTGTCTAAAAAGGTAAAAGGATTTAATCTATATAATTGGAAAAAGGAAAGATTTAAATTTAGTTATGAAAGGAAATCAAATCTGCAGCTAAAAGATAGAACTAATTTTAGGTTTGATTTCCGCAACATATTAGAAAGCTTTTTTATTTTAAATGAAGGTGGAAATAGATATATACTTGCTATAGGTGGTAGTGGAAGTTCATATCAAAGAGAAAGATATACAGTATTTACAACTATTTTTTATTTGCTGGGAAAAAGAAAAAATATTTGCCACCACTTACTTAAATATAATTGCTGCAATGAATTTGAATATATCAAAGCATTTAAAAAACTTATAGTACCCTTTGATCTGGGAAGTAATTATAGCATTGATGAAAAACTAAAAAGGGAAATTAGATCAAATGGGATAAATATGGATGAAGTAAAATATTTTTTAAAAAAGCATACAGGTAAATAGGAGAATAAAATTTTTCAGAAGCAGGAAGATAGTGGAATAGAAAGGTGTAGGTTTTTAAAAATCAGTTAGCTCTTGGAATAAATCTTATATCCAGTTTAGTATTTAAAGCATCTGCAATTTTTAGATAATTTGTCAACATATTAACTAAGTTTTTAGAAACCTTTTGGAGATAAAATAAAAATTGAATATTGGTGTATTTGTGTTATTATTTTTAAAGATAAACAATTTACAAATAAACTCAGTGGAGAAAATAACATAATAAATGAAAAAATAGCATGAACAACTAAACTAAATTACAAATGGAAAATTATGAAAGAATATTTTTTAATAAGGCAAGATAAAAAAGAAAAGATTGTTAAAAAGATAATACATACTCTTACGAAAGAAAGAGAAATTATCTTTGCTTATCTATTTGGGTCTTTCTTGGATGGACTTTCCTTTAGAGATATTGATATTGGAATTTATATAGAAAAAAGTAGACCAGAACAAACTTTTGATTATGAATTAGAACTGTGTCGAAAAATTTCTAAAGCTTGCAACTTACCTTTTGATATTGTTGAAGTAAAAGTATTAAATTTTGCTCCACATCCTTTTCTTAATAGTATATTTAGAGATGGGAAATTACTATTCTCTAGAAATGAAAAATTATTACTTGATATGATAGAAAACTCATCTCTTTTAGCCCTGGCTAACGAATATATTTCCCAGCAGTCTCTTAAGGAACTTATTCCCAATTAATTTATAAAGATATATGAAAATAGATAAGATTGCTAAAACATTCCTGTAATGTATAATATTGTAAATCTATTTCATTGTTTAAAGAAACTCTGGTAAAGGAGATAACATGAGAAAAGGATTCTATTCATACAATTATCTTATTTTTTTCTTA
>JAHIPJ010000111.1 GCA_018894445.1 Actinomycetota bacterium | reverse complement strand
AAGCACCCTTTTCCATATTACCACAAAAGAAATTTATTTCTTTCCTGGTATATATCTCTTTTCCCTCAAACTCAAGTCGTGTTATGAGATCTATTTCTTTAGTGGAAAGTGTCTTCTCTATCATTATTTTTAATTTCCTATTACACCCTAGTGAGTGCTTTTTGATAAACTAAAAATAATATACCTTCTCAAATGCTGGATGTCAATTAAAATTTTTATGACTGTCTTAAGGAATGGAACTAAGGTGATAAGGTCAAAAGAGGGTAAAATAGATTTATCTTGATTCAAGTGATAGCACAATAGCAGTCTTTATTTCTCCATTTACTTCAATATCTTTGAAATAAGGTATACATACCAGGTCCTGGCCTGTAGGAGCTATAAAACCTCTGGCTATAGCAACACCTTTTATTGCCTGATTTAATGCTCCTGCACCAATAGTCTGGATTTGAACCCTGGTATCGCTTCTAATTATTCCCGCTATTGCGCCTGCTACTGAATTGGGGTTTGATTTTGAAGAAACCCTGAGCAATTTAATACTATCATCCATATTATTATTCTTGCTATTTTAATTTTTATTCTTTTTGCTTCAATTCAATTAATAATTTTATAATATTATTTGCCTTCTTATATTCTATGTTTTTACCGGTGGTAATGAAATACTTTTCGCCTAATTCTTTAATCTTATCTTCCAGGGTTTTAATTATACATCTTATCTCTTCATCTTTAAATCTGCTTGCTAATCTAGACTCATCATAAAGCATTAATTTTCTATCCGGCTTACTGCCCACTTCATCTTCACTTAAATTATTAATTTGCTCCCTTAAGTTACTGGCTAGATCAATTTTAAGGGGCTCCAGCGCTTTAATTTCATTATATATAATTCTTTGAATACCTCTCTGGGATATATCCATATTAAATATATTTTTAGAAATTATATCCATTAAATTATAATTATCTGTAAGTACTGGTATTTCTGTTACCTTTACCTTATTTTCCTTAATAAAGTTTTCTAATTTTTCCCACCGGTCAAATTTTGGATAACTGTCATATCTCTTATCTTTTCTTATAACTTCCCTCATAGTAGTTAATATCTGGGTTGGACTTCCATAAAAAAAATTAATATCCCTATTCTGAAGCTGAAACTCAATGATAGTTTTTATAATATTATTTACACCACCTATAATACTTAAATCCCCGTCCATTTTGATTATCTGAGGTACTACGGACTGGTCTTTTTTTTCAGGAATTTTTAAGAGATCTATATCTATATAAAATGAAGCACCTTTTAACTTAGCGGAAAAAACTATACTTATATCATCGACATTTAATTTTATAGAAAATAATGCCATTCCCCTGCCATGAAAACCGTAAGGGTCTTTTATTCCATTTTCCAGCTTTGAAGTTACTCTTGATTCAAAAATAAGCTTCTGCAAATTGGGAGGGATACCGTTACCGTCATCTATAAAGTAAATTTTTCTTCTTTTATCTTCAATTTTCTTTGTTCCAATAAAGATATTCCTGCTGCCTGCATCCCGGCTATTCCGGAGTAGTTCTACGATTATATCTTCAACACAATTTATGTCCTGAAGGGCCTGTCTTCTTTCAGCTTCTGAAATCTTTAATCTGACATATCCATCCCCTAAATCTTCTTCAATATTCAGTGAATCTTTTAATTTTAATTCAGACAGAAATCTTTTTATATCAGAACTATTTTGCATATTCAACGGCTCTACTTTCCCTGATTACAGTTACCCTTATCTGTCCAGGATATTCCATTTCTTTTTCTATTTCTCTCGCTATTTCTTTAGCCAGTACTAAAGACATATCTTCATCAACTTCTTCAGGTTTGACCATGACTCTTATTTCTCTTCCAGCCTGTATTGCATAAGCTTTTTCTATTCCCTTAAATTTAGTAGCAATTTTTTCCAGGCTTTCCAGTCTTTTAACATAACTTTCCAGCGTTTCTCTTCTGGCGCCAGGCCTTCCGCCCGATATCTGGTCTGCTGCCTGTATAATTACGTCTAATGCAGATTTAGCTTCGACTTCATTATGATGTGATTCTATTGCATGGTAGATCTCTTCATCTTCATTAAGTCTTTTGACCAGTTCAGCTCCGATAATTGCATGTGATCCTTCTATATCATGAGTTAATGCTTTTCCAATATCATGCAATAGTCCGGCTCTCTTTGCTTTTTTAACATTCATACCAAGTTCAGCTGCAATCACACCTGCTACATAGGCAACCTCCTTTGAATGAAGCAGTACATTCTGTCCATAACTGGTTCTGTATTTTAATCTACCCAGCACTTTTACAATTCCTGGATTTAGTTCAGATATGCCTATATCAAAAACAGCCTGCTCACCTTCTAATTTAATCTCACTATTGACAATTTTACTTGCTTTTTCATACATTTCTTCAATTCTTGCAGGGTGAATTCTTCCGTCCATTATCAAATTTTCCAGCGTTACTCTCGCAATTTCTCTTCTTACTGGATCAAATGAAGATAATATTACAGCTTCAGGAGTATCATCTACAATTATATTTATACCTGTAAGATTTTCAAAAACTCTTATATTTCTACCTTCTCTTCCTATTATTCTTCCCTTCATTTCATCATTGGGTAAATTTACTACAGATACTGTAGTTTCACTAACATGGTCCAGTGCACATCTCTGTATGGCCTGAGAAATTATTTTTTTAGCCATAGCGTCTGCATCTTCTTTTAACTTTGCTTCAATATTCCTAATTTCTTTTGCAGATTCATATCTTGCTTCTTCTTCTATTCTTTTAATTAAAATCGCTTTTGCTTCTTCTTTGGTGAGTTCGGCAATAGCCTCGAGCCTTAGTATTTCTTTATTTAGCATTTCATCTAATATTTTATTTTTACTGGCAAGCTCCTCTTTTTTATTTTCGAGTTCCTCTTTTTTTTGATTTACTATCTGTTCTTCCTTCTCCAGGTAACGATTCTTCTTCTCAATAGAATCCTCCCGGCTTAACAACCTGTCTTCCATCCTTTTAAGTTCAAATCTCTGTTTTTTGGCTTCTTCCTCAACACGTGTTTTTAAATCTTGAATCTCCTCTTTACCCTCTAAAAGGGCTTCTTTTTTAATAGTCTGTGCTTCTTTTTTGGCATTACTTAAAAGTAAGTTTGCCTTTTGCTCTGCAGAACTTAGTTTTGAATCTATTATATATTTTCTATAAAAAAAGCCTATGAAAAAGCCCATTACTATTGCAATAGCCAGTGCAACTATTTTTATTAACAAATCCATTTTATAAACCTTCCTTCCAAATAAAAAAGCCGAGTTAATTACCCGACTTATAAATTAATTTGCAATAATTAATTTTAAACTAAATATTTCTAATATTTATAAAAATCTAATATTTATATATTAGAACTACAACTTTTTTGCTCTGAAAAAACTCATTATAAACACTAAAGACAATTTATTTTAAACTAACTATTAACTTACATCCTGGTTCATTATTTTACTAAAATTATCATTAGCAACTTTATAAAACATTTAAGATAGCATCTATTTATTGAAACCATCAACTGCCTTTTATTGTATTAAAATTATCTTTCTATCGCTAATAATACTTATCGTAACCCGTGTAAATTAACTTATAAACCAAGTAATTATTAATGCTATTATTAATTGCTTTTATTTTAACTATAGCATTAATTTAAGTCAACACAAAATAATCTTACCCAAAATAATCTTACCATTATTTTTATTTAAAATATTTTAATGATAGAACAGGTTATAGAATATTCGTGCATGCTTAATTTTTAGTAATTATTTTTCTAAAATGCCTTTTACCTCTCTGAATTACTTTT
>JAHIPJ010000110.1 GCA_018894445.1 Actinomycetota bacterium | reverse complement strand
TATTACATCAGGACCCGGGCTATCTTGAATAAATTTTTGTACTTCTGCACTATTTGTGCCGCAATCAACGCAGATCATCAAACTATACTTGTACTTAGAGGAAATCTTTTTATAAAAATCAAGTCTCAAATCATAACCTTCATTAAACCTGTCAGGGATATAGACCTCCGCATTTAAGTCTAACTTCTTCAGGAAGTTATATATAAGTGAAGCGCTGATAATTCCATCTGCGTCGTAATCTCCGAATATTAATATATCTTCTTTTCTGTAGATTGCTTTTATTATTCTCCCGGTACCTGTACCGATACCGGGAAGCATTCTAAAGTCATGCAATTGATTTAAGGTTGGATTCAGAAAAGATATTATTTCTTCTTCGGTAATTATATTTCTACCAGCAAGTATATTTATTAAAGCCGGGCTATAACCGATTTTTGGTGTGAGTTTTTTATTGACTTTTTTACTTATTCTGCATTGCCAATTAGCAGGAAAATTTGTCATTGTTATTTCTTATACTTTGGAAATCTATTATTCCATGCTACCACAATAGGACTGGCAATAAACATAGAAGAATATGTTCCAGTTACTATTCCAACAGTAAGCGCTAGAGCAAAATCCTTTAACGCTGCAGTTCCTAATATAAGAAGTAAAATTATAGGAATTAATGTAGTAAGAGAAGTATTTATGGACCTGGATAAAGTTACATTTATGGAATCATTTACTACTTTAGTGTAGCCTAACTTTCCAGTCATAGGAGTATTTTCTCTTATTCTGTCAAAAACAACAATGGTATCATTTATCGAATAACCAATTATAGTAAGTATTGCAGCTATGGTTGATGTATTAATTTCACGGTTTAAAATAGCATAGACCCCAAGAGTTACCAGTACATCATGAACTAAGGCTAAAATTGCTGCAGCCCCAAACCTTAATTCAAATCTTATCCAGACATATATTAAAATTCCAACAAAACTTATACCAATAGCTTTAAAAGCATTTTTAGTTATTTGTTTCCCAAAGCCAGGGTCTACATTTCTGTCCTGAAGTGGCGGTCCGGTTGTTCCAATTTTTTCATCTAAAGAATCAAGTATTTCTTTTTTTTCCTCAGTACTGATAGGTACACCAAGCTCCTTGGCTTTAGTTCTAATAATGAATCTATTTGATTCGGTTCTTTGAAGTATAGCATTTCCAAAACCAATATCATTCATAACACTGCGCACCTCAGCAACATCCACATCTCTTGTAAATTCCACTTCCATTAAGGAGCCGCCAAGAAAGTCAATGCCTAAATTAAAGCCGCCTTGAATAAAATAACCAGCAATACCGGCTATTATCATCACTAATGATATAATAATCAATATTTTACTTTTTCCGATAAAGTCAAAATTATAATTTTTGAACCTCAAATACTACTCACCGCTCCTTCTCCTAACACCTAAAAATCCGGGCGTGTTTATTCTTGAGATACCCGACATCAGGAATATAATAGACCTGGTAAATAAAAGACTGATTATCATACTTATTACCACACCAAGACTTAATGTAACCGCAAAACCTTTTATAGGTCCTGTACCAAATCTAAATAATGCAGCTGCTGTAATCAAAGTGGTTACATTAGAATCGACAATAGTTCTTAGCGCATTCTTAAAGCCGTATCCAATAGCAATTCTCGGGGATTTAGCTTTTAATATCTCCTCTTTTATTCTTTCAAAAATAATGACATTTGCATCCACAGCAATTCCTATAGTCAATATGATTCCGGCAATTCCCGGCAGTGTCAGAGCTGCACCTATTCCTGACATAACTCCCCAGAATATAATAATATAGATTATCAGGCCTAAAGCCGAATAAATCCCCAAACCCTTATAATAAAATAACATAAATACTATAATTAGAATAAAGCCAATTATCCCGGCATATAAACCTTTGTTTAAAGAATCCATTCCAAGAGTAGGCCCTACAAAACTGCTTTCTTCTATTTGCAAATTTACAGGCAATGCACCGGTCTGCAGAACAAGCTCGACATTTTTTGCTTCTTCTATACTACTGATACCTGTAATTTCTGCATCCCCATCCGTGATTGGAACCTTTATATATGGTGCGGATTTAATTTCCTCATCCAGCACTATGGCCAGATTCCTGCCAATATTTTCCGAAGTAATTTCTTTAAATATTTCTACTCCCTCATCTTTAAAACTTAGAGCAACTCTTATCTCCCCGTTTGTGCCATAACCAGCAGCAACTTTTGCCAGTTTATCCCCTGTTAGAAGTACCGGCCCAACCAATGTTGCGGCATCATTTCTGGAATCAACTAATATTTCTCCTAATTCACTTTCATCTTTATAATCAACCAGCAGTAATTCTCTGGTTTCAGGTTTATAAATTATTTTTCCTATAACTTTTTCCGGATCAATATTAATATCTACGTTACTTTCAGAACCATCACCGGTGCTACTTCCTTCTACATCCGTTTCCTGATTATCCTCTCCACTGTATTTAACCAGCAACATTTCTTCACTTTCAGGATCACTTAATAATTCTCCATCTATTTCATACAGGTTTCCGCTAACCAATGCATTTATATCATCAACCAGTAAGACTTTTTCGGCGTCAGGATCAATTACTAACTCACCCTTTTCATAATCGAATTTTAAAGTGTCCCATTTCTGATTCTTTATAGAGATAAATGTTCCTGTAACCAGTCTGAATTCAAGCTGGGCAGTTTTTCCTATGATTTCTTTTGCTTTGTCTGGATCCTTTACGCCTGGAAGCTGAATCACAATATTTTTTGATAAATCTTTAGTAACCAGTGGCTCTGAAATACCAAGCTTATCTATCCTATCCATTATAATAAGCATGGCTTTATCCAGGGATTGGGTGGTTACTTCTTCTCCGCCTCTTTCTGTAGGCTTTAAAATAATCTGGGTGCCGCCTTTAAGGTCGAGCCCC
Organism: Actinomycetota bacterium; assembly: GCA_018894445.1. Taxonomy (GTDB): domain Bacteria; phylum Actinomycetota; class Humimicrobiia; order Humimicrobiales; family Humimicrobiaceae; genus Hydromicrobium. The sequence continues at coordinate 4,757 of JAHIPJ010000110.1, read as the reverse complement.
AGATTTATTGGTTCTTTAAGTATATAATAAAGACTTACACTTATTATTGCTATAAATATTGCAATAATAGTTATATGAACTTTTTTATTTCTCATATTTTTTATTTACTTGCCTTCTTGGAAACAGCACTCTTATTTATTTTTATATCAACACCACTGGCAATAGTTATTATAATTACATCTTCCCTGATATCTTTAATCCTGCCATGAATACCCCCTATGGTAACCACTTCATCGCCTCTTTGCAGACTGGACATTAATTCCTGAGCTTTTTTGGATCTTGTACGCTGTGGCCTTATAAGTAGAAAATAAAATGCCACCACTAGAATTGCCAGCCAGACCCATGTCCCATAGCTTGCAAATATATCGGCAAAACCACCAGGCTCTGCAGTTTGCGCTCCTTCTTTTTCTGATGTTGCTATTGGAAGACAGGCAACTGCCGAAAACCCTATACTTATTACCAGTATACTGATAATTAAAATGCTTGTAATCCTTTTAGATAATCTCATATTCCCCCCTTAAAAATTTTTTAAAAATCAAATATTACTATTATTAACTTTTTTAAAAATTTTGCAAATAAATAATTTATTTTATTTTTCATTTCTATTGTATTTATTTACAAAATCCAATCTGAAACTTTCAAAATCTCCTGATATTATAGCATCTCTTGATTGATTGACTAAATTAAAAATAAAATACAGATTATGAATTGTAAGAAGCACGCTTGATAGTATTTCTTTGCTTTTAAACAAATGTTTAATATAAGATCTTGTGTAATTTCTGCAAGTATAGCAATTGCATTTTTCATCCAGTGGATTGAAATCACAAGTATATTTTTTATTTTTTATATTTATCCTTCCTACAGATGTAAAAGCACTGCCATTTCTGGAAATTCTTGTAGGCATTGCACAATCAAACATATCTACTCCACTGCCTATAGCTTCCACTATTCCTACCGGGTCACCCAATCCCATAAAATATAGCGGTTTCTTATTATCCAAAAATTCAACAGTATAGTTTAAAATATCAATAGTTTGAGCTCTTTTTTCACCTACACTTAATCCACCTATTGCTATGCCGTCAAAGTCCATCCCGGATATGGATTGGGCACAAAATTTTCTTAAATTCTTTATAAATCCTCCCTGAACTATACCAAATATCCTGGCCTTTTCATCAAAATTTATTTTATTTTTTACCTTTAAAGAGACCTCCGCCCACTTAAGGGTTCTTTTAGCTGCATTAAGAGTATAGTTATAATCTTCATTAAAAGAGATGCATTCATCAAGAACCATAATAATATCCGAGCCTATCTGATACTGCATTTTTATTACATCTTCGGGAGTAAAAAAATGACTTGATCCATCTATGATTGATTTGAATTCCACCCCATTATCAACAATTTTTCTTATTTTGCTAAGGCTGAATACTTGAAATCCCCCACTGTCAGTCAAAATAGTCCTCGTCCAGTTCATAAATTTATGGAGCCCGCCTGCTTTTTTAATTACCTTAATTCCTGGCTGAAGATAAAGATGATACAGGTTGCCAAGTATGATTCCACATCCTGCATCATAAAGCTGCTCATTGGTAACTGCTTTAACTGTTGCTTTGGTGCCTACGGGCATAAATACCGGTGTCCTGATGATTCCTCTTTTTGTAGTCATTATTCCTGCCCTGGCAGATGACTTGTTATCTTTTTTTAGAACTTTAAAAAATGCCATATCTTTTTTAACAGTATAAAGGGATAAGGATCAAAATATTTAAAATAAATTATATACTTTTTAATTTTGTCTAATTCCACATTATCGGATAAGGTCGGGATCTTTTAAATATATTATATAATATATTTGTATTTTTAAAATTTAATAGTATCATACTCTAATCTAAAAAAAACAATATCAGTGCTTTTATCGATTGATAAAATTAAGAAAGGTAAATCTTTAAAAAATGAATATTTTATTATGGTCTGTAATAATTTTTATATCTATTCTTGTACTAGTACTTATTGGTACTGTCAGGGTAATTTTAATGGTTAAAAATAAAAAGATTTTAACCACATTGATAGGTTTTTTTGAATCCGCAATAGGCCTTACAATTTCAATAACAGTGATATCTCGTGCCATAAAAGAAGGAATAAATATTTATATAATTTTGTCCTATGCTGCAGGATTTGCTTTGGGTCTATACATAGGAATGCATATATCACAATTAATATCCAAAGATATATTAAGCATTAACATTTTTTCCAGATTCCACTATGAAGAAATTGAAAATTTCTTGCGTGATAAAGGTTTTGGAGTAACTTGTTATTATGGCAGCGGAAAAGACGGTAATATAAAGGTATTAAATATAATATGCAAAAGAAATAATTTCACAGAATTAAAATCATTTGTAAAAAAAATAGATTCGAAAGTTCTGGTTACGAGCCACTCTCTTGAAGGACTAAGCGGCGGTTTTATTTACGATATCAAGAGTAGAATATAATACCGGTACTTATTTTACTATCAATTTTGTTGAATTTAACGATTCAAGCTTTTCTGCAGATTTAAATCTTTTTTCAGCTTCTTCTAAAATCATCAACAGCATTTTACTATATGATATATTTTTAATGTTAGCCATTTTGGCTAAATGCCCATCCCAGCACCAACCTGGATTGGGGTTGACTTCCAATAGTTTGGGCTCTCCCTTTGATGTCAGTCTCCAGTCCAATCGCGCATAATCTTTACAACTGAGCCTTTCAAACAACTTCAGCGAACAATCAATAATAAATCTTTCGGTATCTGCCGATAATTTAGCAGGAATAGATTTAATTTTCCAGTATGGTGAATCTTGCAGCCACTTTGCTTCATAACCGCAAATCCTGGGTAGTTCAGGTGGCAGTTCTGAGTAATCCTCTTCTATTATTGGCAGGACTTTATAGGAATCAGGAAAATTTCCTATTATTCCTACACTCAAATCTTTTCCTGAAAGAAATTCTTCAATTAGAATAGGTTTATCGTATCCAAGTTTATCCCTTATTTCAGAAATTACATTTAAAGTTTTTTCAATACTATAAACCACATTTCTTTGAGTTATTCCGAAACTTGAATCACCAAAATTTGGTTTAATAATCATCGGGAAGTCAAAAGGAATTTCGAATGAAGTATCTCCAGGCTTTATAAAAAAAGCCTCCGGAATAGTAATTCCCATTTCCTCTGCAATACCCCTCACCAGTGATTTATCATAGCAATGAGCAAGGCATTGTGGTTCAGACCCGGTATATGGAATTCCCAGAATATCCAGCAGAGCTGGCACATGAAGTTCCTTTGTTGCATCATTACAGTATCCCTCATCACAAAGATTAAATACAAAATCAATCTTTCCTTTTTCCTGCATTTTAATAAGATCTTTAATCATCGTCTCATGATTGGTGATATAATGAAATCTGTAGCTATAATCTTTTTCAATATCTCTTAAAGAATTTTTAAGCTGATCAATAGTATATAAATCATCATCATCAAACATATAAAACGGTTTTAGAATATCAATTTTATTTGGATCGCCCAATAGAACTACAATGTTTTTCAAATAAGGTTTTTTAGTTTTTACAGGTGTCCAATCCTTCTTTGCAATAGCTGAAATAATAATTCGCTTTTCAGTCATACCGAGATCCTGATTTCTTTTTGAATCCGGTGTTATCGTACCATGTACATTTATATTACTGAACCCTGCTTGCTTTAGGAATTCAATTATTTCCTCCTGAGTATAAAGCCTTTCAGCGTAAAATTGATCTGTAATTACACCATTATCAACATCATTTACTATTTCTCTTGAAATTAAACGAGTTTTATCTAAAGATAATGAGCGCTCACGACAGACAAAATACTTTTTATTTATCCATTCCCATGATCTGGATTTAACATTTTCTTTTAAATAATTTCCGTCAGATACATCAATCAAAAACCGCCCCCAGGGTTTTAGCACTCTTAAAACTTCTTTAAGAACCAGCATATCTTCTTTAGCAGTTTCGAAATATCCAAAACTATTTCCTAAAATCATTACAACATTAAAAGTGTCAGGAGAATAGGGCAGTTTTCTCGCATCACCTTCTCTAAACTTAATCATTAAGCTTTCCCTTTTTGCTCTCTGGATTAAGTAATGAGAGCGGTCCAGCCCTTCAACATGCTTAAATCCTCTATTTGTCAGTTCAATACAATGCCGCCCTTGTCCACAACATAAATCTAATATTTTATCTTCCGGGGATAGATTTAGAACTTTTATAAATAAATCTATTTCTTTTTTGGTAATCTGTTTGTCATCTACAACGTCGCCATCAGTTTTTAAATAAGTTGAATTAAAAATATTTTTCCACCAATTCGGGTCCAGGTATTCTTCCAGATTGGATATTGGTCCAATTGTCTTTTTATAGGAATTTGAATTTATACTCTTTTGGGGAGGTTCGCAACTTGAACAATCTCCTTTCATTTACCGCACTCCTTTTTTTAAATTAATATTTTATTTAACTTTTTTCTAATCTTAATACTTTCATTTTATTTGTAAACTAAAAATTTATAAGAATTATTTTTTTAATGTTTATCTTTTACGGGATATTAGACGTCAAATGAAATAAAAGTTTTATAATTAAAAAATTTTAAATCATCTTTTCACTTTTTGGAAACTATCCAAATACAGGACTTAAATTTTTATTTATTCAATTACTTTTTCTTTAGCCCCCTAATAAATCCCCCTCGCATTTTATCCAGCATATAGCTTGCTACAAAG
>JAHIPJ010000109.1 GCA_018894445.1 Actinomycetota bacterium | reverse complement strand
GCAGGAGTAGAAATTATTTCAACCGGAGGGACTTACAGAAAGTTAAAAGAGTCGGGCATAAAAGTAAAGAAGGTAGAAGAAGTTACCGGTTTTCCTGAAATGTTGAACGGGAGAGTAAAGACCCTTCATCCATACATACATGGAGGGATATTAGCTGACCGAAGCAATGAGGATCATATGAAAGAAGTTTCAAACTCAAATATAAAGTTAATAGATATGGTGGTAGTGAATCTATACCCGTTCAAAGAAACCATATCCAGAGCAAATGTTACTATGGAAGAGGCTATTGAAAATATTGATATTGGCGGTCCTACTATGATTAGAAGCGCTGCTAAAAATTATAAAGGGGTAGCTGTAGTAGTTGACCCTGATGACTATAAAAAAATACAGGCAGAGCTTAAAGATAACGGGGGATATATTAGCATTGGCACCCTGTTTAGATTAAGTGTCAAAGCTTTTCAGCATACCTGTGAATATGACAGTGTAATCTTTAATTACCTTAAAAATAAAGCTGGAAGTTTTGGTAATTCAGATATATCCATAAGAGATTACCTGGATATAGATTGCAGCAGCGCAGGCAAAAAAATCGAGGATAATTTTAAATACAGCGATGGTAATTTTAAGGGTAGCATCGGTTTGAATCTTAAAAAAATTCAAAACCTTAGATATGGCGAAAATCCTCATCAGAAAGCTTCTTATTATAAATATATAGATACCGGCACAGATAATTTTGCGGGTGCACGACAGCTTCAGGGCAAAGAGCTGTCCTATAATAATATTCTGGACGGTAATGCGGCATTTGGAATTGTTAAGGAATTTGCTGACCCCTGTGTTGCAGTAATTAAACATAGTAATCCATGTGGCGCAGCTACTGCGCAGTCTGTTGAAGAGGCTTACAAGAAAGCATATCAGTGCGATCCGGTTTCAGCTTTTGGCAGTGTTGTAGCCTGCAATATGAAATGGACGGCAGAGGCGGCAAAGTTTATGCTGGATAAATATGTAGAAGTACTTATAGCTCCGGATTTTGACCAGCAAGCTCTTAAAATACTGGCCGGGCGGCAGAACTTGAGAATCCTCAAAATGGATTTTAAATTGGATACCTACATTGACAGTATAAATTCAGATGATTTTGAACTGGAAAAGGTGGATATTAAAAGCGTAGATGGCGGACTGTTAGTGCAGGATCTGGATGAAGGCACAGATAGTAAAAAGGATATGAAAGTAGTAACCAGTGTTGAGCCAGATCCCGCTAAGTGGAACGATCTTCTATTTGGATGGCAAATTGTTAAAAGTGTTAAATCCAATGCTATAGTACTGGCTGTTGGTGGTAGTACTGTAGGTATAGGTGCAGGACAGATGAGTAGAATTGATGCTGCAGAAATAGCCATTAAAAAATCAAATGGGAGATGTAAGGATTCAATTATGGCTTCAGACGCTTTTTTCCCTTTCGAGGATGTAGCCGAGCTTGCTGCCAAAAATGGAGTTACAGCAATAATACAGCCAGGTGGTTCTATCAGAGACAAGGAAGTTATAGAAAGCTGCAATAGAAATAAAATACCCATGGTATTTACCGGGAAAAGACATTTCAGACACTGATCAGATAGATTATCTGGAATGGCCTTTCCAGGGGCGGAAGCAGCAGGTGGTACTGATTTCGGGAAAGTATGGAGCCAAAGGAGGTAACGGACATCTTGCAGGGAAACTTTATTAGAATAACCTACTGTATAGTAGAAGTAAACCTCTGAGATTGTCTTATCTTTAATTCTTCATCAGAGATTTTTACACCTTTATCATCAGGACTTTCTAGCTTTGAAGGATATCTTTCAAGGGTGTGTTTAATTACATCGTCAATATTTTCTACAAATTCCAGCTTTAGTCCTTTGAGTATGCTTTTAGGTACCTCATCAAGATCCTTCCTGTTTTTTTCTGGCAGAACAACTTTCTTGAGCCCTGCTCTTTTTGCCGCAAGAAGTTTTTCTTTAAGTCCACCAATTGGAAGAACTCTGCCCCTTAAAGTTATTTCTCCTGTCATACCCACATCTCTTATAACAGGTATTCCTGTAAATGCAGATACCAGAGAAGAAGTTATAGCCACGCCTGCCGATGGCCCGTCTTTAGGCACAGCTCCTGCGGGAACATGAATATGTATATCTGATTTACTGAATAACTTATCTTCTATTCCAAAGTCTTTTGCTCTTGAATGAATATAACTTATTGCTGCTTTTGCCGATTCCTGCATTACATCTCCCAGTTTCCCTGTGAGTATTAGTACGCCACTGCCCCCATAATAAGTGGATTCAATAAGCAGTATATCTCCGCCTACTGGTGTATAGGCAAGACCTGTGGCAACTCCCACTCTATTTTTATCTTCGATTTCACTTGGTAAAACTTTTGAGACACCAAGGTAATTCCTTACTCTTTCAGTAGTTATATTCCTGGGATATCTTTTTTCTTCAACTATTTCCCTTGCAACTTTTTTACAGATATTTGCTATCTCCCGCTCTAAATTCCTGACTCCGGCTTCTCTGGTATATTCCTCAATTATTAGAGAGATGGCTTCACCAGTAAATTTGACATTATATTTTTCTATTCCCTGTTCTTTTAATTGCTTGGGGATCAGGAATTTTTCAGCTATATGAATCTTTTCCTCAGAACTATAACCAGGTATTTCAATAGTCTCCATTCTGTCCCTAAGTGCCGGATGTATGGTGTCCAGTATATTAGCTGTTGTAATAAACATTGTATTTGAAAGGTCAAATGGTACTTCAAGGTAATGATCCCTGAATGAATTGTTTTGATCCGGATCAAGTACTTCGAGTAATGCAGATGAAGGATCGCCTCTGTAATCCATACCTACCTTATCAACCTCGTCCAGCATGAATACCGG
>JAHIPJ010000108.1 GCA_018894445.1 Actinomycetota bacterium | reverse complement strand
TCTACCTATTCTTATTCTTTAATAATGATTTTTTCTTCTTTTCCCGGTAAAAATCTTAACTCTATCCCCCCGCTGATTTTTAAAACAACATTCATTATCCAGACAACTAAAGTTCCGACAGCAGCATAGAATATAGAAGCAACCAAACCTCCGACGATCGATATCACAATACCTATTACCATTCCTCTACCGAATAAATCAGATATATTGATATTCCCTAAACCAAGGCTTGCCAGAATACTATTTATATTATCAATACCAAAGGAAAATAATCCCCGCCAGGCAATAAGTCCAATTATTGCCATCACAATTACAGATAATATAAAGAATATTAAATAAAAAATCAGCAGGTACTTAAACATAGAAAGCTCACTGATGCTTCTTAAAACTTTTCTTTCAACAGCCATATTTTCTCCTTGAATATATAAGAGATCAACTATTTAAAATTATATTCTTTTTTCTACAGCACAAATCTTTATTATTTCTAATTCAATAATATATGATTTGTAACAGCTACTGTATTTATTACATCTTGAAATATTTATCTGCCAAACTGCTGACACCGGGAATCCTGAAAGTCTTTCCCTGGAAACCCATAACAATTGCAATAATTGCAAATATCCAGGCTACACCTGCCAGTACCCATCCAAGCCAGGAAAAGAAAAACCATCCAATATAAGGAATTAATCCTAAAATAAATGAAATTACAAATATACATGCAACCTCAACAATACCAAGAATCAAAGCCTGGAGCGCATTCCATTTTACAAATCGGTTTTCTTTCTCTATTAACAAGATTATCAACCCACCGAGCCAGCTGAAAAGATAAGCAAGTAGTACCGCAATCTTTGGCTCCATTCCAGTAGAACTTTTTTTACTGAAATCTGAATCAACTTCCACTTTTTTTACCTCTACCATTTTATTTTACCCCCTTTTTAAATTGATATTTTATTAATATTCTAAAGACAATTTTTCCCACCACATTAAAAACTGCTATCGGAAAATATAATAACAGATTTGCATAATAAATTAAAACAAATCATTTAATCAGCTTTCTGAGACAACTATTGAATACGAAGCTACTTTAGCCCCTTCTTCCAGATTAATAGCCTTAATCCCTTGCGTAGATCTTCCAATTCTTGATATTGACCTCGCAGGAATCCTGATAAGCACTCCCCTGTCGGATATTATCATAACATCATGCTCATCTTTCAGTATGCCTGCCCCGGAAACTTTTCCTTTTTTCTCAGTGATTTTTAGAGTCCTGACACCCAGCCCACCTCTTTTTTGCTTTTTATATTCTGACAGCTGTGTCCTTTTCCCATAGCCATTCTCGGTAAGAACAAAGAGATCTCCATCGAGTTCTCTTGCAACCATCATAGAGAGAACTTCATCTCCTTTTGAAAGTTTCATTCCCTTTACTCCCTGTGAAGTCCTTCCAATTGGCCTGCAGTCTTCCTCGCTGAATCTTATAGCCTTCCCATTCCTGGAAACCATAATAATATCATTATTACCATTGGATTTTTCCACTCCTATTAACTCATCTCCTTTTTTAATGGTAATGGCTATAATTCCATCTCTTCTTGAAGTGTCATAGACTTCAATAGAAGTCTTTTTGATTATCCCCTTTTTGGTGGCCATTACTAAATACTGGTCATCACCATAATCCTTAACTGCAATTATCGCTGCAACCATCTCACCAGGTACAAATGGGAGCAGGTTTACAATTGCCTTGCCTTTAGACATTCTACTACCTGTAGGGATTTGATGAACTTTTAATCTGTATACCTTTCCAAGATTTGAGAAGAACATTATATAGTGATGAGTTGATGCTATAAACAGGTGTTTGACAAAATCATCCTCTTTTAAATCAGTCCCGGTTACTCCTCTTCCGCCTCTCCCCTGTTTTCTGTAGGTGGTTACCGGAACCCTTTTTATATAACCTGAATGAGATATGGATATTACATTTTCCTCTTCTGGTATTAAATCCTCAATCTCAATATCGGAAATATCGGTAGTTATATCTGTTCTTCTTTCATCATTGTATTTTTTCTTAATCTCTTTGAGCTCATCTTTAACTACTCTATATATTAGCTCGTTACTTCCAAGAAGTTGTTTTAATTCCTTTATTCTTTCAACTAATTGTTCATGTTCTAATTTTATCTTGTCTCTTTCCAGGCCAGTTAACCGGTGCAATCTTAAATCCAGTATAGCCTGGGCTTGTATTGCGGTAAGCTCAAAGTTCTTTACCAGTCTTTTCCTTGCAGTAGGGACATCTTTTGAAGACCTTATAGTCTTTATTACTTCATCCAGATTATCCAGGGCTATTAAAAGCCCTTTCAGTATATGCTCGCGTTCCATAGATTTCTTTAACTCGTATTTGGTTCTTCTAACCACTACATCAAATCTATGTTTGGTGTATTCTTCTATTAAACGCAGTAAATTTAGAGTTCTTGGCACACCATCTACCAGAGACAGCATAATTATTCCAAAAGTATCCTCAAGCTGGGTATTCTTATACAAAGAATTAATAACTACGCTTGGAATTGAATCCTTTTTGAGTTCCACTGCTACTCTCATTCCACTTCTATCCGATTCATCGCGCAGGTCATTAATCCCTTCTATTTTTTTAGTTCTGACCAGTTCAGCAATTTTTTCAACAAGTCTTGATTTATTTACCTGATATGGAAGCTCGGTTATTATAACCTGGGTTTTGCCTTTTTTGGGCTGTTCCTGGTGCACTCTGCCTCTTACAACCAGACGGCCCCTGCCAGTCTCATATGCCTCCCTGATTCCAGCAATACCCATTATAATTCCACCGGTGGGAAAATCCGGACCTTTAATCTTTTTCATCAAATCTTTAACTGTACTTTCATGATTATCTATATAGTGAATAACCCCATCGATGATTTCTCCCAGATTATGAGGCGGAATATTAGTGGCCATACCTACAGCAATACCAGAGGAGCCATTAACTAAAAGATTTGGAAATTTCGAAGGCAGTACTGATGGCTCCTTCAAAGAACTGTCAAAATTATCCACAAACCCTATAGTATCCTTATCAATATCCACCAGAAGTTCTTCAGAAATTGAAGAAAGCCTGGCTTCAGTATATCTCATAGCAGCAGCCCTATCACCATCAACAGAACCAAAATTTCCATGTCCATCTATTAAAACATAACGCTGGGAAAAGTCCTGGGCCATACGCACCATGGCATCATAAACTGCAGTATCCCCATGAGGATGATATTTTCCAAGCACTTCTCCTACGATTCGGGCACACTTCTTGTGAGGTGAATTGGATTTCATGCCCATATCATTCATGGCGTACAAAATTCTCCGGTGAACCGGCTTCAGACCATCTCTCACATCCGGTAGAGCCCTGCCAACAATTACACTCATGGCATAACTCAGGTAGGAATCCTGCATTTCCGATTCAATTTCAATATTTTTTACTTTACCCCTTAATTCAAATACCATTTATTCCCCTAACTAAATATCTATATATCTATAAACGATACGCCTTTAGCGTTCTTTTCAATAAATTCCCTTCTTGGTTCAACCTTGTTTCCCATCAGGGTAGAAAATACATCATCTGCAATCAATGCATCTTCAATTTCAACCTTCAGAAGTGTCCTTGCTTCAGGATTCATGGTAGTCTCCCAGAGCTGCTCCGGGTCCATTTCCCCCAGACCTTTGTACTGCTGGACATTTATTTTTTTATCTTCATATTTCTTTTTAATATTCTCCAGCTCCTTATCGCTATAAGCATAAGAAACCTCCTTGCCACTCTTAACCTGGTAAAGCGGTGGCTGGGCTATATACACATATCCAGCTTCAATTAATTTTGGCATATACCTGTAAAGGAAAGTCAAAATTAGTGTTCTTATATGAGCCCCATCTACATCGGCATCTGTCATAATTATTACTTTATGGTATCTCGCGTTTCCAATATCAAAATCCTCCCCAATTCCAGAGCCCATAGCAGTTACCATTGCCTGGATCTCTTCATTGCTTAATATCTTGTGTAGCCTTGCCTTTTCAACATTTAGAATCTTACCTTTAAGAGGCAGTATTGCCTGAAACCTTCTATCCCTGGCCTGCTTTGCGCTTCCTCCTGCAGAATCCCCCTCCACCAAAAACAACTCACAATATTTGGGGTCATTCATAGAACAATCAGCGAGTTTACCCGGAAGAGAGCTGCTTTCCAGCAGTGATTTCTTCCTGGTAAGATCCCTTGCTTTTCTTGCAGCAGCTCTTGCCCTTGAGGCTTCCATACACTTATTTACAATAGTCCTTCCTATAGCCGGATTCTCTCCCAGGAATTCAGAAAGTTTTGCATTTACTGTGGATTCAACAAAACCTTTGATCTCGCTATTTCCCAGTTTGGTCTTGGTTTGTCCTTCAAATTGTGGGTCTTTTAACTTAACGCTGATGATTGCAGTAAGCCCTTCCCTGATATCTTCACCTGAAAGATTTTCCTCCTTTTCCTTCAATATATTATTGCTGCGGGCATAGTCATTTATAGTTCTTGTAATAGCACCCTTAAAACCACTCAGATGAGTTCCGCCTTCTGTGGTATTTATATTGTTTGCAAATGAAAAAATACTTTCTGAATAACCATCAGTATACTGCATTGCAATTTCTACTTCATTGTCACCAACTTCATTTTTTATGTATATAACTTTTTTATGTAAAACATCTTTTTTCTCACATAAATATTTTACAAAATCAACTATTCCGCCTTCATATTGATATATTTCTTTCTTTTCAGATTCCCCTCTTACATCTACCAGAGTAATCTTTAAGCCCTTATTCAGAAAAGCCATTTCTTTCATCCTGCTTGCCAGTATCTCGAATTTATAATCTATTTCTTCAAATATTTCCCTATCGGGATAAAAAGTAACTGCAGTACCATGAGTTTGAGTTTTTTCACCTTTTATAAGACCGGTAACCGGTTCCCCTCTTTTGTAATCCTGCCTGTAAATATGCCCGTCTCTTCTTACTTCAACACCTAACTTTTCCGAGAGAGCATTTACTACAGAAATTCCAACACCATGCAGCCCGCCTGAAACTTTATATCCTTCTCCACCAAATTTTCCACCGGCATGTAATTTGGTAAGAACTATTTCAACTGCAGGTTTGTTAAATTTCTCAACTTTTTTTACCGGTATTCCCCTGCCATTATCCACTACAGTGACAGAATTATCCTTATTTAATACAACCAGTACATTATCACAAAATCCTGCCATGGCTTCGTCGATACTATTGTCTATCACCTCATAAATAAGATGGTGCAGACCTCTGGAGCCTGTAGAACCGACATACATACTGGGCCTTTTTCTAACTGCAGAAAGACCTTCTAAGACTGTTATATCTTTAGCGTCATAACTTGATTTTTTCAAAAATTTCTCCTCTAAAACTTAAAATTTCCTTTTTAAAATATAGATAAAGGGCAATAAGTAAGCATCAAAACCACCTTAATACCCATTACCCTTCCTGGTTTTAAATATAAATATTTTTTCAAAAATATCCTACGATTTTATTAATTCCAGACGTTAAATATTATACCATATTTTAGGGTAAATTTGCCTAAAATAGGCTGAAGAATTTCAAAGATTTTGCTTGAATCTTATACTACTGACTACTTCTTCTCCAATAAAGGAATTTATCTTTTCGATCAATTGATTGGACATAAGACTTAGTTCATTTGCCCAGGTAGAAGTGGTAACAGATACATATAATACACTTCCGATTATTTTTTTAGGTTTTGCTTTTTTATTTATGTCAGCCCCAACAATTTCTTCCCAGCAGTTAAAGATATTGGATATATTTAACTTTTTCCTCATATTCAAATTTTCTATAACATCCCCGATTATACTTCCAATATCTTCAAATTCTTTCATAATCATATTATATGTTACGGTCTATAAATCTGAAACTGCAATTTTATTATCTTTAATTAAAAGCTTATTTCCAAATTCCAGATCCAGCTTATCAAGATAACTAATATTTGTAGTGGTTACAAAAGTTTGAAACCCGTCACTTACAGCTTTTACCAGTAATTTTCTTCTTTCTATATCAAGTTCAGAAAATACATCATCCAGAAGAAGGATGGGATCTTTTTTTATTTTTTTTCTCAAGATGTCCAGTTCACAAAGTTTTAAACTTATTGAAGCAACCCTTTGCTGGCCCTGAGAACCAAAGGACCTTATATTTTTACCATTCAGCAAAATTACAAAATCATCCCTGTGTGGCCCTACTGTAGTGGTTTTATACTGCAGATCTTTTTGGAGGCTTTCCTTTAATTTCCGGTAAAATATATCC
>JAHIPJ010000107.1 GCA_018894445.1 Actinomycetota bacterium | reverse complement strand
TTATTAATTTGTTAAGAACAAAGATAAATGAGATTAGTAAAACATTCAGAGTTGATGTGCTGAATATGGAATGTGACAAAGACCATTTTCACTTATTATTCAAAGCAAAACCAACTTTAGATATACCAAAATATCTAAATGCTATAAAGACTATATCATCACGAGAAATAAGAAGGAAATTCCCAAAAATAAAAAAGAAACTTTGGGAAGATACTTTTTGGTCAAGGTCATATTTTTTAGCAACAACAGGACAAGTAACACTCGACCAATTAAAAAAATATGTAGAAAGTCAAAATGCAACTAACTCAACAAATTAAGATAAAGCCGACAACAGCACAAGAAGTAGTGCTAAATACATTATCAGAGAAATGTAGGCTTATCTACAACTTTGCCCTAAAAGAAAGAAAAGAAGCATTCAAAAATAAACTGGAAGGCATAAATTATATAAAACAGCAAAATGATTTACCAGAACTAAAGACAAAATACCCAGAATACAGTTGGATTTATAGCAAAGTTCTACAGTATACATTAAGAACGCTAGATGCAGATTATAAATCATTTTTTCAATCATATAAGAAGGATAAGAATGCTAAACTTCCTAAATTTAAAGGCAAGAAATATTTTACAACTATGGTTTACAACCAAAGTGGCTTCAAGCACAGGAAAGGATTTATAGAATTATCGCACAAGCATCCAGCCAAAACAAAGCTGCTGTTCAAAATTCCAGATAAGTTTATTTTTGAAAAGATATACCAGATTGCTATTTATAAAAAAGACAACAAAGATTATTATCTGTCAGTAACTTACCAGAAGCCAGAATTAAAATACAAAGACAACAAACTATATCAAGCTTTTGATTTAGGAGTAACTAAGCACACAGCAGTGAACAGCAAAGGAGAGTTTATAGAATTTATAAACAAAAGACCAGATAGATATTGGGAAGATAAAATACAAAAGGCACAAAGTAGGAGAGACCATTGCAGAAAGAAAAGCAACAGGTGGAATTTACTAAATAAAAATCTAAAACTAATGAAAAGAAAATCCGCTAATCAACTGAAAGACTCTCAGCATAAATTATCAAGAAAGATAGTGGATAATACAAAAGCAAATACAATAATATTAGGGAAATTAGAAACCAAGAAACTATCACAGAAAAATAAATATTCCAAAGGTCTTAATAAATCATTGCAGAATACAGGCAATATATCCCGGTTTGTTAGATTTCTGACCTATAAAGCTAAACTTATAGGTAAAAGAACAATAGAAATCAATGAGCGGGGAACATCTAAAAAATGCTGTGTTTGTGGCAAACTACATAATATGCCATTATATAAAAGAATTATGATATGTGATTGCGGGAATTTGCTTGACAGAGATAAAAACAGTACAGTAAACATAATGAGCAAATTTCTATCACAGAATGGAATGTGGACTTCCTATCAACAATTTGCTGGTAATCTGCGAAAAACAGGTCTTGTAATAGATATGACAAGATACTCGCAGGAAGCCCCTTTCGTAAGATAGGGGTAGTTCACTACTTGGGAGATCCAAAAGACATTCTATAAATAAACAAAACTAGTATTGTGTTGTAAATGCATATAATAAGTGATACAATTTTAATCAATGGAGGTGATTATCATGGCAAAAACAGAAACATTACATATAAGAATAGAGCCAAATCTAAAACTAAGTGCCGAGATAACTTTAAAGCAGTTAGGGTTATCTACAGCCGATGCGATTAATATTTTTTTGCAACAGGTTATATTAACCGGTGGATTACCATTTCCGGTTAAGTTGCTAAAGCCAAATGCAGAAACAATTGCAGCAATTAAAGAAGCACACAAAATCAGTAAAACCGGTAAAGGTTTTTCAACTGTTGATGATTTGATGAAGGAGCTTAATTTATAATGCTGACATTGAAGTATACTGGCAAGTTTAAGAAAGATTACAAACTTGCCAGGAAGCGTGGCTTTGATATAAGTCTCATGGAATATATCATCAATGAATTAGCTAATCAAAGACAGCTTGAACAAAAATATCAGGACCACCCTCTTTCAGGCGATTATGCCGGCTTCCGTGCATGTCATATCCAACCGGATTGGTTACTTGTATATTTGGTTGAAAATAATGTGCTTACTTTAACATTGACAAGAACTGGAACCCATTCGGATTTGTTTAGCAAATAAGTTAATTAAATGTGTCCCTTCGGCAAGCGTGCATAACTGATGTTTTTTTAAAAAAATCCTGAAACTTATGATTAATAATGGGTCTTTGAATAGATTATTCTTCAACAACATTTAGCATTTCCCTGTAATTCCAGGGCATCCATTTATCAGAGTTTTTCTCAGTAAGAGAAGAATTCTCCTGCAGGGTTTTTAAATACTTGAAAGGATTAATCTTACAAAGGTTGCAGGTGTGAATTAAGCTCATAAAAAAATCTCCGACGTAAGCTCCATAGAGGATCTTGTAAAAAAGGGAGTTTTTCCTGTGAAGAATAGCTTTTTTTAGTACCTGCTCGCGTAAATTGTTATCAAGCGGTGCTTTGGGAACACGCAAAAATAGTGTCATACCTTTAAAATGTTTTAGCATATATGATATTGCCTGACCAAGGCCAGAATTGGACTCTATCTTTTTATCATCAAGCTGGTTGGTTAACCAGATCTATCATAAATTATTTTCCAGAAATGTTGTTGCAAGTGCCATTAGACCAAAGTCGGTTTTTCCTTTAAAACATATCTTAAGTCTTGACCCTTTTTTGTTTTCCATCTCTAATGTGGTTTCTGGTCCTGAAAATGGCTGAGTGTATCCAAGTTCAATAAAAGGAGCTTTATTTGCTGATTTAGGTTTTGGGGGATGAACACGGTCCTTTAAGTCTGCATAACTAAGCCGAAGTGTTTTTGATACAGTGTTTATTGAATGCTTTTTGGCAAGCTCTGCTGCAGCCTGCCAGAGATCTTTGGGAATGGGTTCACGGTGTCTTTTGATTTTACGCCAGTTATCAAGTTTACTTCCAACTTCTTCAAGGGTTGGCTGGCTGCTTTTGATTGTAATTTGCTTATCCATCGGTCCTCCTATTTTTTTAACCGATGTTAGCAAATTTTAGATTTCATTCCATGCACGCTTGCCGGAGGGACACAGACATCGCAGCTTCCTATTCCTGTTTAACTTTTAAAACTTAATAGAGAAAATTTTCATTTGATTTATTAGAGATTCTTTAGAATCCCAAGGGTTTTATTGGCCCTGGATTATCGTCCCAGACTACATACCATTCTTTTTTACAATAAGGGCAGGTTACTTTTAGATTATAATTTCCAGGTTCTTTTTGGTGGTAAAAAGGAACCATATCCCCATTTACCGGCTAACTTTTTGTTCCGTGGGTTTTGTAACTGTCATAGTGAAGATGAAATTTGGGGAGATATAAGGTTGGAAACTGGATAGAAGCAGCAGAACTGTTTAACAAAACAGGGAAATTTATAATAGATATATGTGAATCTGCAATGATCATGGATAAAGAAGCAATTTCTGATTTGATTACGAAAGTTGCAGATATCGAAGCAGAAGCTTACAAACTTATTAAAACGTAAAGGTAATAATATTAGTAATTTTCATTGCCCGAATTATCCCAGCTAATCTATTTTAGCTGACAGAGTATATCACTCAACTTAACTTCCGCATATGCTATGCTGGTGTCAGCTGCTCCATAATATATCTTTACCTTACCTTCTTCATATAAAACGCCGCAGGTAAAAACCACACCGCCAAAGAAACCATTCAGTTCGTAATTCATTTCAGGCTTAATTACTGGTTCTTTACTTCTGGCTATAATTTCCCAGGGCTTCTCAGTATCCAGAAGTACTGCTCCAAGACAATACCTATTAGCTTTTGACGATCCATGATAAATCTCCAGCCAGCCTTCTCTTATTCTGAAAGGAACAGCACCGCACCCTATCCTTCCATCGTCCCAGTATTTTTTTCTGGTACCCATCAGTCTCATATGTCCACCCCAGCAAATAAGGTCTCCTGACTCAGATATCCACATGTCTCTTACCTTATATTCAGCAGATACTAATTAAGCTTTTCTATAAAATTACATCTTTTCTTAATATACAAGACTACGAAAAATTAAATAACTAAATGCAAATCTGTCCCCTTGTTTTTCAATCACTTAATAATTCCCAATCTTTTAGCAGCAAGAAATGCCAGTAGGAAGCATATATTTGATTCAGCCCCCTGATTTAAATTTACACCTTCTGGATTTAATGCATCATAACATGCAAAATTTTCATCTATAAGAGAAATATTGTTTATATTATTACCAAAAAACCATCTGTACCATTTTTCAGCCCAGGTCAGATAGAAACTATCTTCTGTTGCACGGTATGCTTTTTCAAGACAACAAACCATATAGCTTGAATCAATTGGTTGTTGGTCAAATAAGGCTTTATTTCCACCCTTAAAATACCAGCCTTTATTCCCAATGGGCGAAGGAATATTATCTTCCTGACAATTATTTATTAAAAAATCGGTTGTTTTCTTAGCAATTTCCAAGCTGGTTTTGCATTTTCTTTTTAAATAGGTTTCCCAAAGTGCCCATGGGATAAGAGCATTTGCATATACAAGATAATTTTCAAACCACACCCAATCATCAGAATATGTCTCAAAATAAAAATTATGCAACTTTACCTTCAATTCGTTTTCCAAACTGTGCTGGTAGTCAAGACTTAATAAACCTAATAAAGCCGGTGATATTGCTCTTATTGAAGTCCAGCTGGAGGCATCTTCAATTAAATTTCCAATAATTTTTTTATTATAACCGTCTTTATTGATTTTTGTTGATAGAAGAGACCATAGAGTTAAACCATAAGCTTCTTTTGTATTAGATTTTGAATTATGTTCTTCATTTTTAAATAGACCCTTACCATTATTTTCATAATAAAAATGATATAGCAGCCCATCTTCTCTTTGTGCTTTAAAAATGAAATTTAAATAAATATCCTTTAACTTTTTATCCTCAAACTCATCAGCAACAATAAGAGCCCGTGCCTGATCTTCCAGGGCATATCCAAATTCAGGATCAGGCTTATCCAGTTTTCCGTGCTGGTAAATTCCAATATCTGAAGTCATTGACCTTATTTTTTTTAGCGGATCCATAAGAATTTTTTTTATTTGATTTTAAAATAATTTTTAAATATTCCTTTATAAAGGTCTAATTAAATTACCCTGACAGACCTCATATTCTCATGTCTATCTAAAACCTCATTAAATAATTGAAGATGTTGCATAGCTACATTGTACCAGGTCATCAATCTTCCGAATTTATATGTCTTCATTTCAATCTTTAATTTTTTTTGAGGATTTTCACATATATCTATCACAGCATCTGCAATGGCCTGGGAATTTCGGAAAGGTACAATTATTCCTCTTCCCTCTGCCAAAACCTCTTTTGCGTACAAATATGGAGTTGAAATACATATTTTACCTGCTCCAATTGCGTATGCCAGAGCACCCGAAGCGGGTTGTTGTGGGTCCAGATATGGAGTTATATATATGTCGATAATTTTTAACCATACAACTAGTTCTTGCAAAGACATATATCTATTTATAAATCTAACATTTTCCTGTAAATTATACTGTCTTATTTTTTCTCTTAAAAAATGCCTGTATTTTTCACCTTCCGTTTGTAATACAACAGGATGCGTCTGTCCAATTATCAAATATAAAACATTATGGAAGTGCTCCTTAATCTCTTTTAAAGCTTCTATTGTATATTCAAGTCCTTTAACAACTGATAAAAGATTTATATTCCCCAGGATTATTCTGCTCTCTAATCCTTTTTTCTTTTTATATTTAGCATTAGGTTCCAGAGGTATATCAGGAACACCGTGAGGGATAATTTCTATATTTTCTTTAGGATAATTATATTTTTTTACCAGCTTCTGCAAACTTTCGGGCATCATAACTATTACTTTATCCGCAAATTTTATAACATCTTTTAAAACCAAGCCATATCCCTCATTTGAACTATAGGGAATTGTATGAGCGGTTATAATTAGAGGTTTCTTTATCAACTCTATTAATTTAATAATATATTCTCCAAATCTACCACCATATAATCCGAATTCATGTTCCAGAACAACTATATCTGCTTTGGATTTATTAATATAATCTGCAGCTTTAATATAGGAATCAATCTTGTATTGGTTAATTTTAAATTTAACTTCCGGAGGATAATCAATTTTATCTTCCGGTCTAATTAATGGTATAATCTTTGATTCGCAGTATGGATTTATAAGGTCAATAGCTCTGGTTAAATCACTTGTATAAGTAGCAATTCCACATTTTCTTGGGACATATGATGATATATATATACAATTAATGCCTTTACATTTTTCTCTTAAAACTTTCTTGAGCTTATCCAAAATAACACCTCCTGGAGATTTTTTAGAAAGCTACTTAAGTGCTCTTTAAAAATCAGGTGGGAAATCTATTTCCTTCCCTGCTATTTTTTTAAGTCTTGCAAACTTATATGCATTTTTATATTTTTTAGCAATTATTTCCCAGGATACAACTTCTTTTAAATATTTTTTAAGATTCTCCGAGAGTTGTTTCCTCAGATCCTTGTCACATGCCAGTCGTATGACTTTTTCTTTTAGCATTTGTTTATTTGTAAATAACAGCCCGCCTTCACTTTCAAGAGTTTGAGCTGTTAATCCTTCCAAAGGAGCTGTGGTTATATAAGGTTTGTTTAAGGCAATAATTCTGGCAAGTGTTCCTGATTGGGTTTCATCTACCGTAGGAAGCACTATAAATTTACAAACTGCCATCATTTTATAGTAAATTTCTCCTCTTGGAATAAATTCATAATAATGTGCAATACCTTTCTTTTCTAAAATTTCTAAGCTCTTCTTATAATTATTATAATCTCCTATATGGGCTTTATCTCTCACAGTACCCGCAGCAAGTAAATCCCAATTCTCACCTGTTCTTTTTTTTATTTCCTCAAGTATTTCTTCCCACATAGAGGTTAATATATCCCATCTTTTATTGGATTGTATCCAACCTACCAGTCCAACCAAATTATTACTTAAAAATTCAATTTTATTCAAGCCAAGCTCATCTTTTAATTTTGGAATCTCGCTTTCACTCCAATTTTTATCTACTCTCGCTCCATGAGGGACAATCATAATATTTTTAGGCATCTTCCACCCTCTTTGAGTAAAAGTCCAGTTAAGCCTCCACTTCTGGTAATCACTTTTAAATAAAACTACATCAGCGTCTTCACACAGTTGATAAATAAAATTTTCTTCAAATTCCTTTAATCTGCCATGCACTGTATGTGGTTCTACTACAATAGGGAATTCATTAATAGAGCCCAAAAATTCTATAAATCCCTGGTTCCTATCTCCGATACCTCTATTGTCCACATGCTCATATAAGCTGTATTCATGTTCTATATGCACTACATAAGGTGACAATTTTTTAATCTTTTTTGCTATTGGTCTCCACCAAAAACGATGCGAGGTATCTATTATAGGGAAAACCCCTTCACCTAATCCATCTATATGGCTTATTACCAGAACTTCTCTTTCTGGATATTCCTTCTGGATAAATTCCCTGGCTTCCTCACAAAATGTAGCTATACCGCAGAATCGAGGATAATAACTCGATATTAAAACTATTGGTTTACCTCTTGCCATAAAACTATCATCTCTTTTCTGATTTTTTTAATAATTATTTTAACAATTATTTAATTTTATTGATTTTAATGCAATTAATTTATCTGTTGAACCATAATAAATATAAAGTTTACCATAAAAGGCGCCGTAAAGCCCCTACATTTATATATGGGGATATAAGGTGCAGGATACTATCGCCAATATTTAAGTCAATAGCATAATTTAGTTTATGTA
>JAHIPJ010000106.1 GCA_018894445.1 Actinomycetota bacterium | reverse complement strand
TCAGAAACTAATATTTTTTTCAAGAGGTTACAAGATTTATTATTTGAAAAATTTATAAAAGGCAATAAAGAAAGAGAAAATGCTTTTAAAAAAGAAAATCTTATAAATATTTCATCTCCAGGGAGAGTAAATATAATTGGTGAGCATACAGATTATAATTTGGGGCTTTCTATAAATGCTGCTATAAATAAATATATATTTATAGCAGGGTATGAAAATAAAACAGATTATGTAGAAGTTTTTTCCAGATACTTAAATGATTCCAATAAATTTTCATTGGAAGACATTACATTTGATAAAACCACAAGCTGGATAAATTATATAAAGGGAGTTTTAAAAGAATATATTCAGCACGGTCATAAAATTGGCGGATTTAGTATAGTTGTGGACAGCAACCTGCCTATTGGTGCTGGTATTAGCTCTTCAGCTTCTCTTGAGGTCGGAGTTGCAGAGTTTGTTGAAGGACTTTTCAATTTAAAAATCGATAAAATAGACACAGTGAAACTTTGTAATAGTGCTGAAAATAATTTTGTGGGGGTAAACTGCGGATTTATGGATCAGTTTTCTGTTGCTTATGGTAAGGAAAATAATGTAATTTATCTAAATTTTAAAGACCTGTCTTATGAATATATTCCTTTTGATCTTGAGGATAATTTGATCTTAATTGTTGATTCTAAAGAGGAAAGAAATCTGGCAAATACTGAATATAATAAAAGAAGGCAGGAATGTAATGATGCGGTTCAGCTGATATCTAAAATAGTAAAAAATAAAAATATTAAATCCTTATCAGATATTGGTTTAGACTCGCTAGATGAACTGGAAGATAAGATATCTGAAAAACTCTTCAGGAGAGTAAAGCATGTTGTAACAGAAAATAATAGAGTTTTATTATCAAAAGAATATCTGCTCAAAGGAGACATTGAAAAATTAGGTCAGGTATTATTTGAATCACATAACAGTCTGAGATACGACTATGAAGTATCAACTGAAAAACTTAATTATATAGTTGATGAAATGAGTAAAATTAAAGAGGTTTATGGCGGGAGATTAATGGGAGCAGGTTTTGGAGGAAGTGTTATTAGTATTATTAAGAAAAGCAAAATTGATAGTATTACCGATATAATAGGTGGTAAGTTTTTAAAAAAATTCAGTGTTTCTCCTGACTTTATAGAATGTTTGTTTTCAGATGGAACAAGAAGAGTGAAATTTTAGGAATATATCAAAGAATGAAAAAAGAAAAAGTAGAATTAACTAAAAAAGGAAGAGGAAAGGCCGGAAGCAGCAGTACCAGCAACAGAAGAAATAAGCCGTCTGGTAAAAATAAATCTTTGGTGAGCAGAGAATGCGAAGAAGATTTGAACTTGAAGAAGAGAATAATAATAAAAAATGACGGCAGGTATTTGATATATTATGATTTTTAAAAAGATAAAAACATTGGATAAAATATTGGAGGTAAAAAATACTCGAACTACGGTATGACCCAGTTAAAAATCAATTAGTAGCTATTGCAACTAAAAGGCAGAATAGGACTTTTTTGCCACCAAAAAATTATTGTCCTCTTTGTCCAACGAAAAATAGCAAAATAATAACAGAGATTCCGACAAGTGATTACGATATTGTGGTTTTTGAAAATAAATTTCCCATTTTTAGTAGAAATCCTGATAAATTAGATGTGGGTGAGGCAAATAAGGAAGATTTTTTTTCCTTTTCCAAAAAGAAGTCTAAAGGGATTTGTGAGGTTGTTTGTTACACTTCAAACCATGATTTATTTTTAGAAGATATGCCGGTAGGGAAAATTGGTAATTTAATAAAAGTCTGGCAGGATAGGTACTTTGAATTAGGTAAGAAAAGTTTTATTAAATATATTCTAATTTTTGAAAATAAGGGTAAAGAAATAGGTGTTACTCTTTCTCATCCTCATGGTCAGATATATGCCTTTCCTTACATTCCTCCGGTTGCTCTTGCAGAGCTAAAGTCATCTCAAAATTTTTATAGAAAAAATAAAAAATGTTTGCATTGTGAAATTATAAAAAAAGAATTGGAAGATAAAGAAAGAATTGTTATTGAAAATAAAGATTTTGTCGCATTTATTCCTTTTTATGCGAGGTGGCCATATGAAGTGCATATCTATCCTATAAGGCATATTGGTTCTATAGATAAACTAAAGGATATTGAAATAAAATCTTTAGCCAAAATCTTAAAGGAGCTAATTACAAGATATAATTGTCTTTTTAGTTTTAGGATGCCATATGTTATGATAATCCATCAAAACCCAACGGATGGTAAAGATCACCCTTACTATCATTTTCACTTTGAATTCTACCCCCCATATAGAACCAAAGACAAACTTAAGTTTTTAGCAGGTTGTGAACTGGGAGCAGGAACTTTTATAAATGACACGCTTCCGGAGGAAAAAGCTGAAGAACTAAGGAGAGGTGCTTCTTTCTGAAGGATTTTAACAAAGAGTTTTAAAAAATATATTAATTTACTTCATTATCCGGATGCCAGAAGTATAGAAAGTTTATTTACTACTATTTTTTAAAAAACCTTCCTTGATTAAATATTTTTCAATGGCTTCAATAATATTTTCTGCATTAGCAATATCTTGTTTTGCATCATCGGAACTTAGATTTTCCTCATATCCATAATCTCCAATCTGCCTGTCCCTGAAAAGAAGGTCAGTCATTTTATGAAAGTCTTTAGGAAATATATCTTTGTGAATAAATTCCTTGTTAAATGCTCCAATAACTCCTGAGTGTTTTGAGAAACTTAAACCAAGAGTTAAAAGAATTGCCTGAAGAGAATGGAAGACTGCATAATATGCCCTTGAAACAGAGTCATTATAGTAATTTTGTTCATAGAGCTGCTTAGCGATTATTAAAGTATCTTTTGCCTTGGTTATGATAATATTTAGCTTTCTGGTAAGTTCTGTATCTTTTTTCATTGGATTAAAACCCCCTCTTTCTGGATATTCATGAAGAGGGGTTCAAATTTATCATTTTCAAAGCGGGACTTTTCATAGGTAAAGACAGGAATGACTACATTATGCTCCCAGCTAATTTCCCAAACAATTTCATCAATTTTGTCTCTAAGTTCTTTTGTTTTCTTAGTAACCAAGACCAAAATATCATAATCTGACTCAGGTTGAAAATCTCCTCGTGCCCTTGAACCAAATAGTATGACGCCCTTTATTTGATCTTTTAATTCTTTCTTCAAAGCATCTGCTATTTGTTTTATAATTGGGTCAAACTTTTTTATTTTTGCCCTCATTATTTTTATCCTTCAATATAATCTTAAAAAATACTTTTCTATTTATTTTTTATTATCTCAAATTTTTGTTAATTATAAAAATAATTTTGTTTTTATAGAAGTTTTATTTTATCAATCTAATATAGTCAGAGTAGTCATTTGTTCTAGTTATAATAGAATAATGGAATATATGACCATAAGAAAAGTGACTATAAAGGCAGGTAAATAAATTTTTAGCTCAGCTTAAACTTATTAGTAATTGGATATCTTCTATCCTTGCCAAAAGCTCTGGGGGTAATCTTAATACCGGGAGAACTCTGTCTTCTTTTATATTCATTAAAATCAACCATATTAATTACTTCTCTTACTGTTTTACCTTCAAATCCTTTTTTTACAATAGAATGGTAATCCAGATCATCCTCTATATATGCTTTAAGTATGGGGTCAAGGATTTTGTATGGGGGTAGCCTGTCTTCATCTTTTTGATTTGGCTTAAGCTCCGCGGAAGGAGCTTTTGTAAGAGTGTTTCTTGGAATTATATCCGGGTATTTTTTGTTAATAAACTTACAGATTCTGTAAACCATTGTTTTGTATACATCTTTAATTGGCGAAAATCCTCCTACCATGTCACCATAGAGAGTACAGTATCCAACGCTTATTTCACTTTTATTGCCTGTGGACAGTACCAGCCAGTTGTTTTCATTAGCTGCAGCCATCACAATATTTCCCCTTATCCGTGCCTGAATATTTTCTCTGGTGGTATTAATTTTATAGCTCCTGAATATAGATTTTAAATTTTTAAGGTAGCTGTTGTAAATATCTGAAATTGGGATAGTGGTATATCCAATACCAAGATTATCGGACAATTCTTTAGCATCGTTTATACTTTCCCTGGAAGAGTAGATGGAGGGCATTAGAATTCCGCTGACATTTTCTTTTTCGAGAGCGAAAACGGCAATTACTGCAGTTAGAGCCGAATCAATACCGCCACTCAGTGCGATAACCACTTTTTCAAACCTATTTTTCTTAATATAATCCATGGTCCCTAAAATTAGGGCCTGGAGTATTTCATCCTCAATGCAGCTAACATACCGGTTGTATTTACCGGCGATTTTATCCTGTATATTTCTCCCGCCTTTTTTTTGATGGTATTTTAAATCAATGACAGGCAGGGGACTGTAATCCTTTTTCATTTTAGTTTTTTGATTTTCAAATTTGGTATCTTTTAGTCTTGCTGATGTTACTCCCACGGTATCAAGGTCATATATTAACGCATCTTCTTTAAATGGTTTTGCGTGTCTTAAAATGTCACCCTTTTCATTTATAATTAAACTATTGCCATCAAATACAAGTTCATCCTGTCCTCCTACCAAATTTACATAAGCAATATTTACACGGTTTTCTACAGCTCTGGTAAATAAAATTTTTTCCCTTTCTTTAATTTTTTCAGTATGGTAAGGAGATGCAGATATATTTATTATGAGTTCTGCGCCGCCTATAACAGATTGAATTTTTGTTGGTCCGGAAGAGTAATATATGTCTTCACATATATTAATTCCAATAAGTATTCCAGCTATTTTATAAATATAATTTACACTGCCTTTTTTAAAATACCTTTCTTCATCAAAAACTGAGTAGTTTGGAAGAAATTGCTTATTGTATATGGATTTAATCTGATTATTATAAATCACTGCTGCTGAGTTATATATTTGATTGTGTTCTTTATTGACAAAACCGACAATGGCAATAATGTTTGTTACTTTTTTTTTAAGCTTATTTAAATAACCGATATTTTCATCAATAAAAGCATTTTTAAGCAGCAGATCCTCCGGTGGGTATCCGGTAATAGAAAGCTCCGGAAATACCACTATATCCACATCATTTTTCTTTGCTTCTTCGATATGAGAAGCAATAATATTGTAGTTTCCTTTAAGATCACCGACAGTGGGATTTATTTGTGCTAAATATAGTCTTAAAATAGATACTTTTTTACTCCTTTTTAAGATTTGTTAATCGACAATTGGTAATTTTTAATTATAGCTTGCATTATAACTCTTTTTACTAATTTAATTTACTTTTTATACAAAGGGGAAATTTTTCTTAAATCCGATATTATTTCAGGGATGACTTCCAGAAAATAGTCTATCTCTTCTTTTGTGTTTTCAAAACCAAGGGTAATTCTCAGAGATCCATAAGCCTCCTGGTTTGAAAGGCCCATTGCAACCAGCGTGTGTGAAGGTTTTAATGATGAAGAAGAACACGCA
Source organism: Actinomycetota bacterium (assembly GCA_018894445.1). GTDB lineage: Bacteria > Actinomycetota > Humimicrobiia > Humimicrobiales > Humimicrobiaceae > Hydromicrobium. The sequence goes on along the minus strand of JAHIPJ010000106.1, from coordinate 13,450 downwards.
GAACCACTCGATGCAGCAATACCAGCAAGGTCAAGCTTCAATACTATTGATTCTCCTTCTATGTATTTGAATGAAAAGTTACAGTTTCCAGGCAGCCTCTCAGTGGGGTGGCCGTTAAATTTGACCTCATCAATTTTGTCCAAAAGGCTGTTTATTAAATAATCTCTCATTTTTGTAACCTTCAGTATTTTATCTGGAAGATTCTTTTGTCCGATTTCTGCAGCTTTTGCCAGTCCTGCAATTCCTGGTATATTTTCTGTACCCGACCTTATTCCTCTTTCATGCCCCCCTCCAAGAATCTGGGGCATTATCCTTGTGCCTTTTCTTATATAAAGGGCTCCGACTCCTTTTGGACCGTATATCTTGTGACCGGAAATTGAAAGCAGGTCAATATTTAATTTATTAACATCTGTTTTTATATTGGAAAAGGTCTGAACTGCATCCGTATGAAAAATAATATCACGCTCTCTTAGTATTTTGCCTATCTCACTAATAGGCTGAATAGTTCCGACAATATTATTTGCATGCATAATTGTTACCAGTATAGTCTTATTGGTTATAGATTTTTTTACATCCCGGGGATCAACCATTCCAAATTTATCAACGGGGACATAAGTTACATTAAAACCGCGCCTGGCCAATTTTTTTAAAGGCATATGAACAGCAGGATGTTCAATTTCGGATGTAATTATATGGTTACCTTTTTTCTCATATGCTTCAGCCACCCCAATTATTGCAAGATTATCACTTTCTGTTCCACTGCCGGTAAATACTATTTCTTTTGGCTTAGCCCCTAAAGATTTTCCAATTACCTCTCTGGAATGTTCCAGGATTTCCTTAGCTTTTTGTCCTGGTGAATGTGGTTCTGACGCATTACCGTAATAAGTTGTAAGGCAATCATTAATTTTCTTTACCACTTCTGGTAATACCGGAGTAGTGGCACTATGGTCAAAGTAAATATACTTTAAATTTTTATTCATTGTTCCTCCATTATTTTTTAACAGGGCGAAGTAAAAACTACCACTGATTTTGAATACTGTCAATAATTTATATAAATAATAATAATCGGTAAAGAGGCAGAGCCATAGTTTGAGTTAAATGGTGTTATATATATTTAATATGATTTAATATTATTGTATTATATTAAAATATAGTTGAATTATTTGTCAAAACTCTTTAAATTTATTACAATTATATAAATTTTACAAATTATCTACTATTTTATTAACAAAATAAAATGTTAAAGAACTTTTTGCCACATATAGAGAAAATACTCCAGCACACCAATGAAATATTTATTATAAAGGATACCAAAAATAATATCCTTTTCGTAAATGAGAAGGTTAGAGATTATGGATATGATCCTGATAGTCTGGTGGGGAAGAAATATTTAAGCCTTCTTTCCCCCAAACATAAGGGGAAAAGATTTAAAAAGGTTGTTAATAACAAGATAGCATTAAATTATGAAGTGGAGTTTTTAAGAAGTGATGGTACTATTGTAAATGCTCTGGCAAGCAATTCTCCTGTTCGTGATGATGGCGGGAATATTTTATTTGTGGTTTCTACTCTTGCCGATATTACCTCTTACAAGCGGCTCCAGGGAAAACTTATCAAGTCTGCATACATTGATTATTTGACCGGGCTTTATAATGTCAGGTATTTGGATAGAAGGTTGAGTGAGGAGATTAGCAGGGGAAGAAGAAAAAAAGAAAGAGTTGCAATTGTAATGTTCGATATCGATAATTTTAAAAAATATAATGACAATTATGGTCATGAAAGTGGAAATAAATTACTTAAAAGTTTAGGTAATATTATCCGCAAAAACATAAGAGAAGGTGTTGACCTCGGTTTCCGGTTTGGGGGAGACGAATTTCTAATAATAATAAACCAGGCGGAGGGAAAAATTGCCTCCGAAATTGCAAGCAGAATTAGAGAAAAGTTCTTAAAATTAAATTATGAAAGTCTGGACTTAAGTATGGGCATAGAATATTATAAGGACGGGTGTAGTATTAAGAATTTGATGGTCGAAGCGGATAAGAAAGTTTATATGGCTAAAAAGTCCAATAAAAAGATAATAGAATAATTTCTTAAAAATTAGTCTGCATACCAGCTGGATAACTTTTATGGTCATTACCTTTAATATTTTATTCGGCAGGTGGATGCTGCTTATGATTCCTCTTATTCCCGTAATAGGGTGGGTTCCTGCTTCATAGCAGTTTTTAACAGGTTATTCCTGCATCTTGCGTTAGATAGGTTAAAAGCGGATGATGAACCTGTGAAACCAGTAGGAAACAAATAGTTCTAATAATGATAAGGCGATAGCTATTATTGAAGGTAAAATTAAGTATTTGCTTGCAAGCCTGGATGCTCTTTGTGAAAATATTGGAATTAATAGCACCATTACCAGATTTATAAAATAGAAAGTAAAAAAGATTGAGAATGCAACTAAATAATAATAAAAATAACCTAAAAAGTTAAATCTAAGCAAGGTTATTGTAATAAATACTATCAGTATTAAAATATAAATTATGAATTCATCCGGTTTTTTAAATATTTTTTCTTTTTTTGATTCCTTATAATATTGGAATATAAAAATGGGATAAGTTATTGACATAATTGATGATCCGCACAAGAAACCGGTGATGAATCTTAAATTATTATTCGTATTATACAAACCAAAATTTGAAGCAATCCCATCAATTATTGTAAATAAGAAAAAAAGGGTAAAGATTATGAGAATGTAAAGCGGAGGAAGATCACTTTCTTTTTTTCTAAACATTATAAATAAAATAATAGCTGTGATAAAAAAGCCAGTGTAAATACCACTGCACCTGGAACAAATTGGAAGAATAATATTACCAACAGCAAGGCTCCTTGAAGATAATTGATGACAGACTGAAAAACCTATTGTTTCTATTAAAAAATTAAGCAATATTGGTCCTTATTCCTTTCGATATCTTTCTATGTAATGTTCGAATTTGCTAAAACCTTATCAATTATCATAAGGAGTATTCTAATAAAATTATAGTTTTCTATCTATAATATTGATAGAATTAGCCATATTATTTTTAATTGCCTATGAGTGGATTAAGAAAGGAATATTTTTTATGATATATGATTTTCATACCCATACATTTTTATCTGATGGCGAAAACAGCCCTATTGAGCTTATAAGATTTGCGGTCGTTTTTGGGTACAGGTGTATAGCCTTGACCGATCACGGAAGTTATTCAAATCTTGATTTTATAATTTCAAGGGTAAAAAGAGACTGCGAGCTTGCAGAGAAGCACTGGGATATAAATGCAATTCCGGGGATAGAGCTAACTAATATTCCGGCTAAGAGTGTAAATGATATGGCCAGAGAGGCTAAAGAATTAGGAGCAAGGATAGTGATAGTCCATGGAGAGAGTATTGTGGAAAATGTTGAGACGGGTACTAATTTAGAAGCCGTAAAATCAAAATATGTTGACTTGCTTGCACATCCTGGAATCTTTGCATTGGAAGAAGCAAAACTTGCAGCCCAGAATGGTATTTTTGTGGAAATTTCTTTCAGAGTTGGTCATAGTCTTACCAATGGAATTGTAGTAAATGTTGGCAGGGAAGCCGGGGTTAAGTTCTTAATAAATAGTGATGCTCATAGCCATAATGATTTATTTAAATCAGATATGCAGGAAAGAGTGGGTCTGGGTTCTGGTCTGAAAAAAGATGAAGTTGAAGAAATTTTTAATAAAAATTATAAGGAATTTCTTAAAAAAATTTAAATATTCCGGAGCTAAATAACATGGAAAAAATTTTATACATTGATTGTTTTTCAGGAATAAGCGGCGATATGGTAGTTGGTGCATTGATTGATCTTGGACTGGATTTTTCATTTCTAAAAAGTGAACTGGGGAAACTTAATGTTGATGGATATAACATTACTTGCAGAGAAATAAAGATGGGTCCGATAAGAGCAAAAAAATTTGATGTAAAAGTAACCGGACTGCAACCCCACAGAAATTATAAGGATATTAAAGGAATAATTAGTGAAAGCAAACTTGATGTTGAGGTCAAAAAAATATCTCTGGATGTTTTTCAAATAATTGCAGAAGCAGAAGCCAGGATACATGGTTATGATATAGATGAAATACATTTTCACGAAGTTGGGGCAGTTGATTCCATTATTGATATCGTAAGTACTGCTATAGGTGTAAAAAGTTTAGGAATTGAGTCATACTATAGCAGTAGCATTCCACTGGGCAGTGGGTTTGTCGACAGTTCACATGGGAAATTACCTGTACCGGCACCGGCTACAGTAGAGATATTAAAGGGAATACTTGTCTGCACAGGTATTTTTGATTATGAAGTAACTACTCCTACAGGCGCTGCTATAATAAAAACCCTGGCAGCAAAATTTGGTGAGATTCCCTGTATGGAAATTGAAAAAGCCGGTTATGGGGCAGGGAGTAAGGTAAAAAAAGAAATCCCGGATGTTTTAAGGATTTTAAAAGGAGTCATTAAAGATAAGTATAGGTTAAAAGCAGAAGATCTAATTGTTCTTTCTGCAAATATTGACGACAGCACTCCTGAGATTATAGGATACCTGCAGGAGAAATTGCTTAAAAATAAAGTGCTGGACGTATGGACAGAACCTATCTATATGAAAAAAAACAGACCTGCTTTTAAACTTTGTGTTCTCTGTAATAGGGAATCGGAACTGGAAATAATTGATATCATATTATTGGAATCCACAACACTTGGGATTAGAAGAGAAGAAGTTAAAAGGTATTCGATTAGCAGGGAAATCAAGATAGTCAAATTACCTTATGGGGAAGTTAAGGTAAAAATTGGTGCCCATAAGGGTAAAGAGATAATCATTTCACCTGAATTTGAGTCTTGCTCTAAACTGGCAAAAAAAATAGGAAAGCCTCTAAAAGAAATATATCAGGATGCTATTTTATTTTTTTCCAGAAGATAATATCTTAATATTTCCTGCAAAATAGCTACTGTAGGCACAGCAATTAAAAGTCCCCATATACCAAACAGGGCGCCGCCTGCCATCAGGGAAAAGATTATAATGCCGGGATGCACTCCTACCTGGTACTTCATTATATTTGGAGAAATAATATAGTTATCTATTTGTTGAACAGCTATAAACAGAAGAATGACAAGAAGAGCCTTTAACGGTGAAATAAAAAGAGCTGTCAGTGCAGCAGGTATAGCTCCTATTATGGGACCAAGAAGCGGGATCATATTGAGCAGGCCAGCTATAGAACCAAGCAGTATTGCAAAATCTACTTTTAATACCAGCAGTACAATGGTACATAATATTCCAACAATAATAGATACAAGTATTTGTCCCCTAACATACCTTCCAGCAACTTTATTAATCCTTTCCAAAATAATAGTTGTCTGATTTTTGAATCTTTTTGGTATTATTTTTATGAATGTTGTTTTTATTTTATCCGTATAATTAAGTATGTATATTCCCAGCAGCGGCCCTACTATAAGGTATAGAGCTGTATTGAATACCAACATGCCAACAGTAGTAGCTCTCCGGAAGATATCGATTTCTTCTAAATTAATACTGCTGATAAAATACTGGATAATACCGCTGGCATCCCTGGGTATTATTTCCTTACCAATTAGATTTTCGGTATTTTTAATAAGAACACTATTTTGTAAAAAGTCGTTTATAATCCTGGTTAAATTTTCCATGTATGCGGGAAATTTATCCATGAATGTCCTAAATTGATCAATTATTATGGGTATAATGAAGAAAAATATAGTAAAAATAATTCCTGTGAAAATGATATAGGTTATTGTAACAGCAAATACTCTACGCATTTTCTTTTGTAGTAAAATTACAATGGGGGTTAAAAGATAAGCAATGGCTATAGCTAAAATTAATGGTATAATTGCTATCTTTATCAAATATATGATGTAAAAGAAAAGCGCAGCGATTAGAAGAAAGCCAATTACTGACCAGGAAAAAATTCCAATGTTTTTTATTGTTTTAATACCGTTTGAAGGTTTTCTTATTCTCATTAGCAATTATTATAGTATATTTTTTTAAAAAAATATAAATTATTAAACTCGTCAATTTTATTAATTAAAGTGACGGTATAATCGGGATAAAGTTTAAATTTAAAAATAGTAAAAAAAGTTAGCGTTAAGTCTTAGGCAAAATCCCAAAATTTTGTGCTCCTCTCTAATGTTATTAATTGAAGTAGCAGTGTAATTGTGATAAAGTTTAATCTCAAAAATAGTAAAAAGATAGTAAAATATAAAACAGGAAATTATAATGCCGGAAGAATCTATTGCTGCTTATATTAATAACATCATAGCTTTCACCTTATTTATAGCTGTAATAACATTTATATTTGCAATGCTTTTTTTGTTATCACGCACTTTGATCCATAAGACTGGAAGAAAAAATATAGAATTAAAAAAAGAAATTTTTTCTATTAGGTCTTCAGATATATTTAGTTATAAAAAGGAACCCTATCAGCTAAAAAATATTTTTATACTGGGTACAGTATTTATAATTATAATTATTTTTACAATCTTTATCTTTGCTGTTTTTAATTACAGCAGAGATCCAGCACCAGGTTTAAATCTGTATTTAATCATAGGTATAGTATTTTATCTTATATTAATGGTTATATATCTAGTCAAATCAAAGATTATAAGTTAGGAGTTATCTGGATGCCTTCTCTTGATAGAAGTAACTTGAATATACTGGTTGCAGGATTTGGTTGTTGTAAACAGGAAATATTTGCAACCCAGGGAGCGTTATATGATATTCAAAGATTTGGTGTAAATTTCGTCAGCACCGCTGAAGATGCCGACATATTGGTGCTCCAGGGTTTTTATAATAAAAAAGGTGTAACCAGGGTCTTAAATATTTATGATAGGATGAGTTCCCCAAAATGGATAATTGCGGTGGGAAGCTGTGTCTTAAATAAAAATTTATTTAAATCGGAGAGTAAACTGTTAAGCCAGTTCCAGAATAAAGTAGGAATAAATATGTATATTCCAGGCTGCCCGCCCAGACCGGAAGCGTTTATATATGGTATTTTAAGATTTTTAGGCAGAGATTAATAATAATATAGATAGTAATTTTTAAATTTTATTTATGTAAATGATTAATAATATTTATAATAGAATCTATTCTCCTCCAAAGTTTATGTTTATGGAGGGAATAGAGAAAAATATAGAATTTATTCTAAAGGATAAAATAAAAAATATTTTTAAAGCCGGACAGGATCTTTTAATAGAAGTATCTAAAGAGAATCTTTACCAGGCTTTAAAAGAGTTAAAGGAAAATCCTGAACTTAAAGTAAATAGTTTTCAAAGTGCAGCTACTTACAAAAGTATTGAAAAAAACTTTCTAATAATAAACCTTACATCATTTGTTAATAATTTTTCTGTTCTAATAAAAATAGAAATATCCGGGGAAGAACTGGAAAATGGCTGTACTGAGATTGTTAACGTCCTGGGGGAATTTTATGAAGCGGTTAATTTTTACAGGGATAGAAGTAAGTTAATTTCTGAAAACTCTGATATTAAAATTTTTTGTCAGAGCCTGGATGGTCTGGATTGTTTTGATTTAAATATTTCTACTGATAGTGACGTAGTTAAAGAAGCTTATGTTGATATCGATATCAGCAGGGTTGTTGGTAACGATTATTATAAAGGTTTGGAGATTTATAATCTTATAGCCTATATCAGCAGATTTGACTGGAAGGCAGGCATATTCCCGGAAATTTGTCTTTGCAGTGCTTTTGAAGAATTACTGCAGCTAAAAGTACCTGAAAGAGCCAGGTATATCAGAATGCTTCTATGTGAGCTATATAGAATATCAAACCATGTTTATTTCATTTCAAATATCTGTAATATTTTAGGGTATGATGTTGCCTACAGTCTTTCTCTTTTGGAAAGGGAACGGGTTTTAAAGCTCATAGAGACTGTTACAGGCTCCAGAATTGTTCCCAATTTTATAAGAATAGGCGGAGTAAAGAAGGATATAAGTGAAGAGATAATATCCAGTATCAGGAAAAGCTTACCAATCTTATATAAAAATATAAAAAGAATTGAAAAGATAATAATGGATGATTTTTTGGTTATTGAGAGATTAAAGAATATTGGGATTATTGGTAAAGAAATTGCTTTAGATTATGGTATATCAGGTCCAAATTTAAGAGCTTCAGGTATTAGATATGATTTACGGAAAGATAAAGATTTTATTTCATATAAAGACTTCTCATTTACAGTACCTATAAGCAGGACAGGGGATTGTCTGGATAGGGTTTTAATCAGATTTAATGAAATATTTCAATCTCTTAAAATAATAAGTCAAATTATAAATAAATTCCCTTCAGGAGCTTTTATAAAGAGAATAAATTTATCTCGTATAGAATTTCAATCTGAAGCAGTATCGTACGGTATTGAGTGCCCGCATGGTCTTTTTAAAATTTATATTGAGGTTGAAAAGAGTAATATAAATTCGTTAATAGTAAAGGGACCTTCGATTAATAGTCTTATTTTGAGTGAGGAGATACTGAAGGGGAATAAAATAGAAGATATTAATTTAATTTTAACAAGCCTGGATATAAGCCCGGGTGAAATAATAAGTACATAGTAGCGGAGCATTATGTTAATTGTTTTTAAAAAAATGTTTTATATTTTTGCAGTATTGCTGGTGAATTTATATATATGTGAGTATATAGGCAATAAGCTTACAGCCCGTATTGAGCTTAGAAGGGGATATAGAATAACCAGAATAAGAGGTGCTGGTTTTCCTCTGATTAGATTCTTTAAATATTTGTCCAGGGACAATAAGATAAATATCTGGACTTTTTTTATTTTCTTACTCTCTTTTCTAATGTGGAGTGCGGTTCCTATTACTGCAAATCTGGTTTTGATAGAAATGGACTACAGCCTCCTGGTTGCAATAACTTTCTATATAGGACTGATAATTATATTATTTTTTAATTCAAGCAGGACCTCTTATAGTGCCATATTTAGTGAAGCCAGTAAGAAAGTATTAATTTTACTTTCTTTCCTGGCCCCTGTTTTATTTAGTATTGTAAGTATTGTTTTAATAAGTAAGACATTAAGCTTAAAGGAAATTGTTAATTCTCAGTATCAGTACTGGAATATAATTTTCCAACCCCTTGGCTTTATAACATTCTTTATTTCATTGTTTTTGCAATTAAAGTTATTGGGCATAAGTAGAAAGAGCTACTTATCTACTGAGATAGACATAGGTAAAGAAGGAATAGGTTTAGGGAAAATTGTTGAAAAGATTTCGGCTTATATGATTGTTCTTTTCTTGATTATAATTTTAAATATCCTGTATTTAGGTGGCTGGCAAAACATATATTTTATCAGGGGAGAGATAATGCTTGCTGTTAAATTTTATTTTATTTTTATACTATTGCTATTGATGGACAAGACTATTGGCAGAATAGATAGTTACAAACTTTTAGTCAGGATTAATTGGAAGTTTCTAATTCCGGTTTCGCTGGTTAATTTTATTGTTACCCTGGGATTTTTTATAGCCCGTAATGAATATAGTTTAATTTAATTAAGTATTTTATTAAGATGTTAAGGTTATTTAAGAATTTTTTTATCATTTTAGGAAATATGTTTAAGAAGCCTAGAACTGTTATTTATCCCAGAGAGAAAATAATAATTCCTGATGGCAGCAGGGGTGCACTTCATTTAAAATTGGATCTGGATTCCCTCGAGGTTATTTGTAATGGTTGTGGATTGTGCAATATAATTTGTCCACAGGATTGCATAGAAGTAAAGAAAAGAATTGAAGATAATGGCAGGGAAGTTCTGGATGAATTCTGTCTGGATTTAAACAAATGTATTTTTTGCGGAAATTGTGTTGAATTTTGTGAAATGAATGCTATTGATATGTCTTACAAATATCAACTTGCGGAATATAGTGGAAAAAATTTGAGATTGGAAAAAATTGAATTAATAAAACCTTCAAGCACAATTAGAGATTTCTGGTAAAAATAACTATGTCATTTGGAAGTCAATTAATATTAATAATAATACACTATATAAGTCTCTTTGGACTGGTTATATCTGGATTGCTGTCACTTATTCTAACCAGCAAGAGAAAGAAATTATTATTTTTGTTTCTCTCCTTTTTATTTGCCGGAATCTTAAGTTTTGTTTATTATTCCTGTATTTTATTTTTTATAGTCGGAATTTTTATTATGTTCTTTTTTTTGTCATTATACCTATTTGTTTTTCAAATAGAACTATTTGGCGATAAAGAGAGATTAGATGAAAAATTAAATAGTAATATCAAAGATATAATTGGTGGTATTATTCTACCGTTTTTATTTTGCGCAGCTATTGGTTATTTAATTTATGATTATACATCTGATTTTTTACAGAAAGTTAGTGGCAGCGGTAACATTTTCATCATTGGTCTAAGTGATATTGCCGGTAAGTTTTTTACCAATTATAGTTTAATTTTAATAATTATAATTGCAGTATTATTTGTATCCTTTTTATGGTTTATTATTATTAGTTTGGATGAAAAATGAATTTTCAATTTATAATATATTTTAATTTTTTACTTTTCCTGATGGGGGTATTTGGAATATTTTACAGCAAGAATATTATATCATTATTTGTTTCTTATCAGTTTATAATAATTTCTGCCACTATCAATTTTTTAAGTTTTTCACAATTTTTATACCAGCGTTCATTGTGGGGGGGAATATTTATTATTTTTGGAATTACAACCATATATTTTTTAATGTTTTGTATTATTTACTATATTTATTTAAAACTGGATCCGCTTGACAAAGAAATACTTTATAGGGAATTTAGATTATTTAAGATAACCAGGAGCGACTGGTGGGGAGAAGATAATATATAGATTATGAACTTTGTGCTTTTTATTAATGAAAAAATAAATCCTCTTCAAAGTATAATTGTCTTATCAGCGGCAATTTTTATTTCGTCTTTTTTTGTAATATCTAAAAGTAAGGCTGTTAAAAGGTTTCTGATAATAGTAACTTCAATTTCTCTTATTTTGGCTTTTTATCTTAATATTTATAGTTTTATTTCAATGGGCAATTTTTCTAATTTTCTCCTGTCTTTTGAGAATGCGCAAATGATAGAAGTAAGTATTATCTTATTTAGTGCCGTAAATTTGTTATTTTTTATTTCCATATATAAAGTGGACAGTAATCATTTTATTAAAATATTGATTCTCTTTTTATTCTCAACCATCTGCGCTGTTTTTGTAGTGGTTGCCAGAAATTTTCTTTTAATATTCACAAGCTTAACCATATTCATCTTAACAATATTTCAATTAGTGACTGCTCTTAATATAAAGACGAACAAAGCCAGACCTTATATATTAGGATATTTTTTAAGGCCAACGCTAACAGTGATTTTATTCTTTTTTGGATTTTCATTGTTTTATGGTGCTACAGATTTAAAAGATTTCAATCAAATTCTGCAATCGGAATATATTTCAAATCCGCTAATTGTCCTGGGCCTGATTATTTTTGGAATTGCTATTTACCTGTATTTTTTCTTATTTCCTTTACAGGGCCCATATATGAAGCTAATAAAAAGAGGCGAGTTTTCATCGAATGCTGTTATATGGTTTTTATATTTTCCAGTTGGTATTTTTATGTTTCTAAAGTTAAATGATTTATTTATAGAAAATATGTCTATATTTTTTATAATAATAACTTTTATTTGTATATTTGCTGGCAGTATTGGAGCATTTAAGACTAATAGTATAAGAAGAATAATGTCATTTTTATTTTTATTTTTTATTGGTATTTTTATATTGAACATTTCCATGTTTTCTACAGGAATTATCAGCAAGTCTCTAATGGATTGGTTTAATATTACAAATGTCCTCTTAGCGCTATTTAGTTTCATGCCCATATGCAGTATTTTCAGTGTTGTTGAAAAAAATACAGGCAGTGATTCTATTGACAATATAAAGGGGTTTGGGAGAAGCAACATCTATATATGTATAAATTTGATAATAATATTTATATCCTGGTCCGGATTTGCTTATCATATTGAGCCCTTTATTAAGTATTTCAATGGTGCAAATTTCTTAAAAATAGGGACTAATAATATAATATTGCTGCTCGCAGTGGTGATTGCTTTTATATTTCTTATGGTCAATATGTTTAGAATAATTGTCCAGTTTTTTAGAAAGCCTCTTACAGGTGTGGTAGAAAAAATTATATTTCCTAAGTTTTTCTATATTTATGTTACTTTTTTTACTTTAGTTATATTAGTTGCTGCAATATTGAGTTTACTTGAAATATTAAATATTGATATTGGAATTATTAATTTTAAAATAACTCAAGTTTATTTTTTAAAATAACTTCAATTGATATTTTTTTAGCTTCTTTAGTACTTTGGAAAAATATAGAAAAAGATTTAACATAAAGCATTTCTTAATTATTATACTGGTGCTGGTTATAGTAATAGCAGTGATTATAAGCGTAAATCAATTTTCTTTTAAAAAAGAGTATGAGCCGGGTACCGCACTTGCAGATGAGTTGCCCAGGTATAGACTGATAGATATGGATAATACCGGCATCACAGGAGATGCAGATAATGATGGAATAAATAATCAGAAAGATATTATGCTTGGTGCGAAAAAACAACTTGGAAACCCGGCTAAAAATATTTTTTTAGAGGAAGGGGAAACTAATTATTATCAAGGTGGGGACCCGCCTGAAGATCTGGCAGATTGCACAGACATTATAGTCAGAGCTTTTTTTGAAGCTGGCTTTAGTTTAAAAGACCTGGTATATGAAGATATAAAAGAAAATTTTGGCCAATATCCAATAAAAGAAATCTGGAATCGGAGTTTTTGTGATCCAAATATTGATTACCGGAGAATCCAGAACTTAGAAATTTTCTTTAATAGGAATGCAAAGGTTTTGGATATTTTATTTAATGCTTCAGATGAGCAAAACTTAAACTCGTGGCTCCCCGGAGACGTGGTTTTTTTTGATATGGATAGAATCGGCTATAGTGATAATGTTGGTATTATTTCAGATAATACGACAAGGGATGGAATCCCAAAGGTGATTTATAACTATATTGACCCGGGATATACAGTTGAAAAGGACATCCTGAAGGAAAAGATTATTACCGGTCATTATAGATTTCCAAAGTGACTAATTACTTTTTTTAAATTTGCAAACAGCGTTAATTATATAATAATTAGTTTAAAATATATGGTAGCTATTCTTTCACGATATTGTTTGAAAATATGTAGAATTATTTAATTCTATAAAAATATAGATAAATGTAATAAAATTATTTCTTAATAAGACAGTTGAAGTACTAATTTAATATTTGTTTTATAAATTTTGTAAAAAAATAAATTAACAGTAGTGTATAAGGAAAATATTTTAAACTAATTATTATATAATTAACGCTGTTT
>JAHIPJ010000105.1 GCA_018894445.1 Actinomycetota bacterium | reverse complement strand
TGCTAGTGGGCTAGATATACTTTGACCTTCTTTTATCTTTGTTTTTGCATTAGTAACTGCTAATGATATTACCAGGTTGCCTATGGCATTAGAAGAAACTTTCAGCGCTTCTAAAATCGGGACTCCGCTCTTAATTAAAGTTCCAAGAATTCTAGTAAATCTCGCAACGGCTGTTTTTCTATTTATTTCGCCAAATATAGGGGCACTTAACTTAAATTTATCAAAATTAATCTTACCACTTGGTGTCCTTATATAGGCTAAAAGGGCAAAAACTAATGTCGCGAAAGTTATAAAAAATAAATACCAATATTGATTGAATAATTTAGTTAGCACCACAAAAAAATTAGTAAGGGCAGGAAGTTCTCCACCAAATTGAGCAAATACTCCGACAAATTGAGGTAAAATAAAAGTTAACATAAAGATAGACATTAACACTGCGGCAACCGCTACAAAGGAAGGATAAGCCATAGCAGACTTTACTTTCTGTCGGAGGGCATACTCTTTCTCCATTAAATCCGCTATTTTATTTAAAATTTCATCGAGCACTCCTCCAATTTCCCCGGCTCTAATCATACTAATATTTAATTCAGAAAATACCCGGGGCTGTTTTGCACAAGCATCAGCTAAAGTAGATCCTGCTTCTACATCAGATTTAACCACCTTTATGACATTTGATAATGCTTTATTTTCTACTTGCTCAGCTAAAATATCTAATGAACTTACTAAAGTTAAACCAGCATTTACCATAGTAGCAAATTGTCGATAAAATATGGTTAAATCTCTGAATTTTATACTTTGGAAAAGGGTTATTTCTTTTAAAAATAAAAAACTTCGTTTTTTTTCACTAATAGAGGTGATAAAGTAGTCCATTTCTTGTAACCGAGAAATGACTGCCCCCTTATTTTCTCCATTCATACTTCCGGTAAACATCTTACCTGTACGGTCGCGAACTTTATAAACAAAGGTAGCCATTGATTATATATTCACCCTTTCATATCTATGATTTCTTTTAGAGCTGCGATAACTTTTGGATCGTATTTAGTACCTGCAAGAGAAAATAATTTATTTAGATCTTGTTCATTTTTAGAATAATTTTCTATAGATTTATTATAAAATATTTTGATATAATCATCAACTACAGCAATTATACGAGAACCAAGAGGTATTTTTTCACCACTTAATCCATCAGGACAACCTGTTCCATCATAGTGTTCATGATGGTGTCTAACAATAGGAATTATGTCTTTAAATAAATTAATTTGTTTAAGCATATTTTCACCCACCGCGGGATGTATACTTACTTCATTCTGAACTAAATGCAAATTTTCTTCTGACTTAAAATTAATATCAATTTTTCTCTTTACTTTTATTTTGCCTATATCGTGTAATAGAGAAGCATAATATAAGTTTTCGTAATCCTTTCCAGTTACTCCAAGTTTATTGCCAATTTGAGTAGCCAATCGAGCCATTTTCATAAAATGTCCTTTTGGTCCAAGGGATTCATTTTCCATTGCTTGAATCAATATCTCGATAATGTTTATAAAATAATTATTTAAATCTTTTATAATATTCGCATTCCACAAAGCAATTACCACTTGATTTGCAAAGGAATTTAAAATTTCCTCGTCATTTTTACCAAAGTATGTTTTGTCTTTCTTGTTAATCACTTCCATTACTCCTACAATCTCTTTTTCTAATATCAAAGGAACACAAATAATTGATTTAGTCTTAAATTTTATAGCATTATCAAAATCTTTTTCCCATCTGCTATCTCGAGTAACATCATCAATAATCAGAGATTTTCCTTTTTCTGCTACCCAGCCAGCAATTCCTTGACCAACTTTTACTTTATACTTTCTTATTTCCTGACTCTTCTTCCCCAGACTTGCTTTAAAATATAGTTCTCTCTTTTCTTTATTTAAAAGCAATATTGAAGCAGCTTCACCTTCTACAATTTTAGCAGCATATTGTATTATTTTATTTAATAGGACGTCTAAATCTGCAGTCCGAGTTAAATCAAAAGAAATTTTGTTTAAGGCATTTAATTGTAAGATCTGTTTTTTTAACTTTTTTAAATCATTTTCTTCATTTTGATAATGAGACATTTGACTCACTCCCTTCTATTATTAAGCTGAAGCAACTCTTAAAATTTCATCAATAGTAGTAATACCTGCGGAAACTTTCTTTAACCCATCTTCTTTCAGTATACACATTCCTTCCTTAATGGCAGCTTCTTTTAGCTTTCCAGTAGTAACATTACGAGTAATTAAATCTCTTATTGTGTCAGAAATTATCATTAGCTCGAAAATGGCTATTCTTCCTTTATATCCGGTATTCTTACAATGGGGGCATCCTTCACCTTTATATAAGATTATCTTGTTTCTGTCAATTTTATACTCCTCAAGAATTTTCGCTATATCTGGAGTCAATTTTATTTCTTTTTTACATTTGTGGCATATCCTCCTGACTAGTCTTTGAGCTATAACTCCAATTACTGAAGATGAAATTA
>JAHIPJ010000104.1 GCA_018894445.1 Actinomycetota bacterium | reverse complement strand
TTCAAGCAATCTTGACCCCAGAAACAGAGCTAACTTTATAAAGCTGATTAAAGATATGAATAAGACCACAATTATTGCTACCCATGACCTTGATTTGGCCTATGAACTTTCGGATAGATGCATAATTTTAAACCAGGGAGAGGTAGTATTTGACGGCGATTCAAAAAAGATTTTAAATGACCGGGATTTTTTAAGGAATAATGGTCTGGATCTACCTTTATGCTTGAGAAAAACAAGTACCTAAGAAATAATCTTATTTTTTTATATTTATTAAAAATATTTATCTACCCCTGGCTACTTTACATATTCATTTTAGAATAATAATTATTGATATCCATAAAAAAACTTATGGGCTACTTTCTGATGTTGCGGTAAATCTTTTTATTTATTTCTATTTAATGTAAAATCTTAAGCAATTCAATTCTATTAAATCTAATTTGAGGGTCTATTATGTTATTAGCCATAGATATTGGAAATACGCAGACGGTTATAGGACTATTCGGAGAGGATAAAATACTGGCATCCTGGAGGATGGTTACCCCAAAATATGAGACCTCGGATGAGATTGCAGCTGCAGTTTTTAATTTTTTAAAAAACTCTGAGTTTAACCCGAAGGATGTTAAAGAAGTTGCAATTTCCTGTGTTGTTCCCAGGATTCTTGAAGAAATTATTAAAATGAGCCGGAGATATTTTAACCAGACCCCGTTTATAGTAAACAGTGATGTAAAATCAGACCTTATTATTAAATATGATTATCCCAGGGAAATAGGGGCGGACAGGATAGCAAATTCAGTAGCAGCCAAAGAAATCTATGGTTATCCGGTAATAGTGGTCGATTTTGGAACAGCAACTACATTTGATATATTATCTTCCAGAGGGGAATATATCGGTGGGGTGATTGCTCCGGGCATAGAAATTTCATCGGAAGCACTTTTCAGTTATGCGGCTAAACTATCCAAAGTTGATTTGAACTGGCCGGAAATGGTAGTGGGGAAAAACACTTATGATGGTGTCCGTTCCGGAATACTGTATGGGTTTTTAGGCCAGGTTGATTTTATTGTAGATAAAATAATTGAAGAGCAAAATAAGAAAGATAAGAAATTCAGGCCAAAAGTTATTGCTACCGGGGGTCTTGCTTTTCTTATGGCAGATAAAAGCAGGTGGATTGAAATTCATGACCCTGATTTGACGTTAAAAGGTTTAAAGATACTGTTTGATAAAAATAAATAGCGATCTATATTAGAAAATGTGATGGTTGGTAAAGAGAAGGCAATATTTTAATAAAAATGTGGAAGTATTTGAATTAGCTAATCTTATAGGTGAACTTAACAGACTTGTTTTTAAATTTCTTGCAGATTATAAATCCCACAGTTTACCCGGGGATATCCTCAAATTTAAAATAAAATCAGATTTAAAAACTTCATTGTTTCCGGAGATGCTACTCCGGGATTTCTTACCAAAAAATAATATTAATCAGGGTAATTGTGATGTTCCGGGCTACTCGTTTAAGATTGGAAATGTAGATATAAAAAATCCTTTGATTTCTGCCCCGCTGGCCGGAATCAGCGATAATACTTATAGAATTTTTGCCAGGTTTTTTGGGTCAGCCCTTACGTACACTGAAATGATAACAAGCTACGGAATTTATTACCGGCATAAGAAGAGCCTGGCCCTGACAGATATTACTGATTATGAAAGACCATGCGCCCTGCAGATATTCGGTTCAGATCCGGAGATAATAACTGAAGCAGCCTTACAGATTGAAGACAGGGCAGACATTATAGATATCAATATGGGATGTCCGGTTCCAAAGATACTAAAAGCCAGAAGCGGAGGATATCTGATTCAGGATGAAGCTAAAATTGAGAAAATAATAACCGGGCTGTCTTCAGTTTTAAAAAAGCCGGTGACTGTAAAGACCAGAATTGGCTGGGACAGCAATAATATCAATATCTTAAATATAGCAAAGATTGCCGAAGGCAGTGGGGCAAGCGCTATATCAATTCACGGCAGAACGGTAAGACAGGGATTCTCAGGTGATGTGGATTATGGATTGATCAAAAAAGTAAAAGAGAAAGTCAAAATCCCGGTTATAGTAAGTGGTGATATAGATTCTCCTCTGAAAGCGAAGGAGATACTGAATTACACCGGCTGTGACGGAATAATGATAGGCAGAGCGGTAAAAGGTAGATTATGGCTTATGATGAATATGTTAATATTTATCATTGGCAATGGTGGTAGAGTAATAGACGCGGAATTTAATCCCGGTATAGATTGGAAAAAGGAGTTTTCAAAAATTTACCTGAAGTTTTTAATTAATTTTAAGGGAGAAAATAAAGCAGTCAGGGAATTCAGGAAACACCTGTGCTGGATTTTTAAAGGGTCAGGTGGGATTAGCAGGGCAAGGAGTGAGTTCTTTAAAATCGAAAGTTTTAAAGATGCCGTAAACTGCATTAATAATATTTAAATTATTAACAAGTGACGCAATCTTCGATTGAAAATCAAATCCTAAATTGTTGATACTTTATTGTATACATTTTTGGGTAACAAGTATTTATAAAATTTATATTGACATTGCAATATAAAGGTTATATTATTGAAATATATTTTTATGTATATATAAATATTATTATACAATAATTATATATATATAAGAATAAATGTAGATTGAACAGGAAATTTTCCGTAAATTGTTAAAGCTCTTTGAAATTATGTCCATTACTCTCTAAAAAAATATATAAATAAGGTATGAATATGTTTATGATACATTTATTATATTTGAGTAACTATTAGAACTGTATATTTTTTGAAAATATAAGAAAACGGTAAGACATAATATTGAAATTCTGAGAAGATATTTATAAATAAATTATAGGAATAGAATAAGTACTTTACAAATATAGAAAAATAGGGTGTTTAGCATGTATCTGGTTAATTATTTGCCAAGCAAGCAAGCAAGCAAGCAAGCCCTAAGCTGTATTAAATTAAAAAGCCAGCCTCTATGGAATAGTTGTTTTTTTGAAAAGATAGTTAATAAAATTGGTATTATAGATATTGCAAGGGGACAAAGCGATTTATGGTCTTTTAGGCCATGGATTAGTTTTGTCCCCTTTTTTATTGTGTAAAAAGAGGATTTATACCTTATTCACTAAATTTGTATTTGTTAGGTGTTTATCTTTGTTAGTTTGAGTTTAACCGCGTCTCTAAAATGCAGAAGTCACGGATAAGATACTAATTACACAGACAAGGAGGTTTGAGTTCAAAGAAAACAAAACATCTGTGCAATCCATGGCTTAAAAAAAGCGGAATCTAAAAAGGAAAGGAGGAAAACAAAATGGCAGTAGAAAAAGCGATTGCATCCAGTAGTTTGGTAGAAGTGGTTGATAGAATTCTGGATAAGGGCATAGTAGTTGATGCATGGGTGAGAATTTCACTCGTAGGTATTGAACTATTAGCTATTGAAGCCAGAGTT
>JAHIPJ010000103.1 GCA_018894445.1 Actinomycetota bacterium | reverse complement strand
TTGAAGAGGGAAGGAAAAATGAACAAATTGCAAAATATAATAGAAAAAATAAAAAAGCCGGATTCGAGCTTAATGAAACAGGTACAGGCAAGGCTTGACAGTCTCACCAAACCGCGGGGCAGCCTGGGAAAACTTGAAGAGCTGGCAAAACAAATTGTAAGTATTACCGCTAATCTAAGCCCCAGGATAGAAAAGAAAGCCATAATTGTAATGGCAGCTGACCATGGTGTTGTTGAAGAAGGCATAAGTGCTTACCCCAGAGAGGTCACTCCTCAGATGGTTTATAATTTTCTTAATGGTGGTGCGGCAATTAATGTCCTGGCAAGACATATTGGAGCGGAGGTATTGATAGTTGATGTTGGAGTTGCTGCTGACTTTCAGGAGCATCAGTCGCTGATGTTAGAAAAGATTGACTATGGTACGAAAAATATGGCAAGGGGCCCTGCAATGACGGATGAGCAGGCTGTGAAATCATTGGAAGTAGGTATTGAGGCTGCGGAAAAATTGATAAAAAAGGGTTACGATATTATAGCAACCGGGGATATGGGAATTGGAAATACTACTGCCAGCAGTGCCATAGCAGCGGTAATTTGCAGAACCGATGTAGAATTTGTGACCGGCTACGGGACAGGTATTGATGACAGGTGCCTTGAAAATAAAATTAATGTTATAAAAAAGGCTATTTCGGTAAATAAACCTGACGAAGCGGATGGTATTGATGTACTATCAAAGGTTGGAGGATTTGAGATAGGGGGAATTGCCGGAATCATTTTAGGATGCGCTTCCGGAAGGACTCCGGTGGTAATTGACGGCTTTATATCCGGAGCCGGGGCACTTATTGCAGCTGCTATTTCACCTGATTCAACAAATTATATGATCGCATCACATTGTTCGGCAGAAAAGGGCCATAAGATTGTTCTTGATAGGCTTGGCCTTAAACCGTTGTTTTATTTTGATATGCGTCTGGGTGAAGGAACCGGGGCAGCAATAGGAATAAATATTGTGGAAGCCTCGGCAAAAATATTAAGTGAAATGGCTACATTTAACCAGGCAGGGGTATCGGAAAAAAATGGATAATTTTACCCATGGCGGAAATTTAAGAGAAATTGTAGATAAATATAATATTAATGAAAGCAAAATAGTTGATTTTAGCTCAAATATTAATCCTCTGGGAATACCGGACAGTATAAAGAAGTTAATTGCTGCAAGTATTGATAAAATCTACCATTACCCTGATCCAGAATATAGATTACTTAAAGAGAAGCTATCAATAAGTTTAGGTATTGATGCCAGGAACTTGCTGCCGGGCAATGGTTCCAATGAATTAATATATTTACTGGTAAATACTCTTGCACCTAAAAGAGTACTAATTCCTGTACCGACATATTGTGAGTACGAAAGAGCTGCTGCTGCCATAGATTCAGAATGTGTTTTTTTAAGTTTTTGTGGTGACGATGGTTTTGATTTCGATGTGGATAAAATTGTGGATTTAGCTGGTGGAGTAGATGTTATATTCATTTGTAATCCTAACAATCCTACTGGATGGTTATGGCAGAGGGAAGAGATTGAATATCTTATTAAAGAGTGTGAAAAAAAGAATGTATTTCTAATAATAGATGAAGCTTTTATGGATTTTGTGGTTGAAGGTGATAAAGCAACATTGATAAGGAGTGCTGCTAACGGCAATAATTTTGCTGTCCTTCGTTCGTTTACCAAAATTTTTGCCATTCCCGGCCTTAGATTAGGATATTTAGCAGGAAATAAAGAGTTGGTTAAAAAATTGTCAGAAAGGCAATCTACATGGTCAGTAAATAATATTGCACAACTGGTGGGAAGTAAACTCTTAGAGAATTATGATTTTATTATAAAAAGCAAGGAATATATTTTTAGAGAGCGAGAAGTATTTTTTGGGGAATTGGAAAATATAATCTGGCTTGAGCCTTTTAAACCATCAGCAAATTTTATTTTTTGTAAAATTAAGGACCACAAAATTACTTCTGGCAAACTCAGTAATTATTTAGCTAAAAACTTTAGGATCCTTATAAGAGATTGCAGCAATTTTAGGGGTCTGGACAATAGTTTCATCAGGCTGGCAGTAAAAACCAGAGAAGAGAATAAGAGACTTTTAAATTGCCTGAATAAATATTATAAAACTTTAAATAAAGGAAAATAATTTTGGGTTATCGGTTTTTTTTGACATTTCCTCTAAACAGGGTATTGATTGTTATCATTGCTTTTCTGCTGGACTTTATTTTTGGTGATCCACGGTTCAGGTTTCATCCTATTGTAATTATTGGGAATTTTATAAAATTTCTGGAAAAAAGATTATTAAAAGGCAGCCACTCGAAGAGTAAGAAAAAAAGAAATGGATTTATTATGGCGGCAGTAGTGTCGGTACTTGCTTTTGCAGTAACTTTTTTAATTATTTTTTATTCTTTTAAATTAAATATATTTTTAGGCAATATTATTTCAGCAGTCTTTCTATTTTTTATGATTTGCAATGGCAGTATTATAAGCCATTCAAAAAGAATTACCGCAAATATAGAAGGTAAGAATTTAAAAAAGTCCAGGGAAGAAGTAGGCAAGGTTGTGGGAAGATCAACAGGGCATCTGGGATTTGGGGAACTGATGAGGGCATCAGTTGAAAGTATTGCTGAAAATACTTCAGATGGGCTTATAGCTCCACTTTTTTATTATCTAATCGGAGGGGTTCCTCTGGTAGTCTTGTATAAGTCAGTTAATACTCTGGATTCAATCATAGGATATAAGAATAGGAGATATTTTGATTTTGGTTACTTTTCTGCAAAATTTGATGATATATTAAATTTCCTTCCTGCAAGACTTACCGCTGTGGTATCAGGTATTTTAAGCTTTGTAGTGGGTGGTAAAGTAAAGGAAACCTTTTCTGTTATAAAAAAATATTCCTCCAGGCATGAAAGCCCAAACAGTGGTTACCCTGAGGCGGCTTTTGCAGGCGCTCTTGGTTTAAAGTTTGGAGGAACAAATTATTACTTTGGTACAAAAAAAACCAGTAAGTATATAGGTATAAAAAAGAAAGATTTTAAAGTAGAAGATATTGGAAGAGCATTGAAGCTTTCCATACTAACATCAATTTTATTTATGTTTCTAGTTATTATCTTATATCTATTATTTTCATATATCTGGTATCTTTAGGCTTATATAATATAATGTTCATCTTATTATGCAATAGAATTTAAAGGATTATCTTATGGAAATTGTAACTGGTGCAACAGGTTGCATAGGAAATGTTCTTGTCAGGGAATTACTATGGAGAGGTAAAGAAGTTAGAGCTTTTGTACGCTGTACTTCTGATGTTTCTTCACTGGAAGGTCTGGAAAATCAATTGAAGATACTTTTAAGTGGTTTAGGGAAAATAAATTGATTTAATTTACAGAAAACTTGCCAGAAAGCCTCCGATTTTAATCGTGGAGATGAATGGCAAAGATTTTTCTCAAAAATAGCTTGATAAAGATTGTTGATATATAATATACTATAAACATTATGGAATACAAGCATTCTCGCAATCAGGTCTATCTTATCAATTATCATTTAATATGGTGTCCAAAAAGAAGAAGAAAAGTTCTTGTTGGAGAAGTTAAAGATAGACTTAAAAGTATTATCTATGAAGTTGCTCAAGAAAAAGGAATTGAAATTCTTGCTCTTGAGATTCAACCAGACCATCTTCATCTTTTTATTTCTGCTTATCCAGCTGTTGCTATCCATAAGTTAATTAAGGCATTTAAGGGTAGAAGTTCCCATTATCTGCGCCGTGAATTTCCTTATTTGCTTAAACTTCCTTCTCTTTGGACACATTCATACTTTGTATCTACTGCTGGCAATGTATCAAATAAGACAATCCAAAAATATATAGAGGCACAATCAAAAATATGAAAAAGTCTTTTAACTATCGTATTTATTCGAACATAGAAACTATTCAAAAAGCAGAAAAGTGGCTTAATCTTTGTAGACAATTGTATAACAACTGTCTTAAAGAAAGGATTATCGCTTATAAAGAAAAGAAAGAATCTATTTCTGTTTATCAGCAGATGGAAAAACTCCCCCATTTTAAAAAGGCATTCCCAGAATACAAACATATTTCTTCTCAAACATTGCAAGATGTCCTGCAACGACTTGATAAAGCATATCAAAATTTCTTCCGTAGAGTTAAAAATGGCAGTGAAAAAGCAGGATTTCCCAGATTTAAGGGATACCATAGATATGATTCGTTCACACTTAAACAAACGGGTTGGAAACTTAATGGTAAATATTTTACTGTTAAAAATATCGGAAAATTCAAAATTAAACTTTCCCGTCCTATTGAAGGCACAATTAAAACTATAACTATCAGTAGAAATTCTTCTAACAAATGGCTTGTTTGTTTTTCCTGTGATAAAGTGCCACTTAAACCACTGCCAAAAACAAATAAAGAAATAGGGGTTGATATGGGTTGTGAATCGTTTTTGACGGATTCTAATGGAAATAAAGTTAATAATCCGAGATTTTTTAAAAAGTCTCAAAGACTGTTAACCGGAAGACAGCAAAAACTTTCTCATAAAAAGAAAAGCTCTAATCTTAGAAATAAAGCAAGAATACTTGTAGCTAAAGCACACGAAAAAGTTTTTAATCAGAGAAAGGATTTTCATTTTAAAATTGCCAATCAACTTCTTAAAGAAAATGATATTGTTTATATAGAAAAACTTAAATTATGGAAAACTTTTAGAAATCTTAATAGGTCTATGCGAGATGTAGCTTGGTTTGGTTTCTTTAATATACTGAAAGCCAAAGCGGAAGAAGCTGGGCGTGAAGTTATTGAAGTTCCTGCCAGGAATACATCTCAAATTTGTTCTAATTGCGGGATAATAGTTCTAAAAGATTTGTCTGTTCGTGTTCATAATTGCTCCTGTGGACTGGTCATAGACCGTGATTATAATTCCGCTTTAAATATTTTAAGGCTCGGGCAGAGCCTTCAGGGAGCAGAAACTTTAGTTTCTGCGATGAACTGAGAATCTCTCGCCTTTAGGCGTGGAGAGTGTCAACTTGAAAATTAAATAATAAGATGCTAATATTCCTTCCTGACCTGTTTATAGTTGTTTTTAATTTATTAATACTGAATGTATTCTTAAAAGTTATAAAAT
>JAHIPJ010000102.1 GCA_018894445.1 Actinomycetota bacterium | reverse complement strand
TTTTCAGATTAAGTCCGTTTAGCAGAAATCTAAGGAATGAATTAAAAAAATTAAGGAAAATATATTTTGTTGATACCGGAATAAGGAATGCTTTAATTAACAATCTTAATCCTATGAAATTAAGACAGGATACTGGGGGTCTATGGGAAAACTTTTCAATAAGTGAAAGGATGAAAATATTTAATAATTCAAGCGTAGTGATAAATTTTTATTTTTGGAGAACACATCAGCAGCAGGAAATTGATCTTATTGAAGAGCAAGGAGGCAGCATTTATGGATATGAACTAAAGCAAAACAAAAAGACTTATAAAATTCCAAAAGCTTTTTTAGATGCTTATCCGGAGGTAAAAGTTGATCTGATAAATAAGAATAACTACAAAAAGTTTTTAGGACTTTAATTTCCATATGCAATCTTACTTATTTTTTTAATTATTAAAAATCGGTCCATTTTTAACTTTTAAATGACAAACAAAATATTTCTTTTGAGATTTTATTTAGCTTCTAATATAATTCCTTCTACGGGAAATAACAGGCATCCGGGTTTTATTAAAATAAATATATTAATATAATAAGGTCATGAGATAAAATGAGCACGAATACCGGAACTAAAAAAATAGATATATTGATGATAGATAATTATGACTCCTTTACTTTTAATCTGGTGCAGTATCTGGGCATTCTGGGTGAGAATATAAAGGTCAGGAGAAATGATAAGGTAAGTCTGGATGAAATTAAAAAGATGGCGCCATCCAGGATAGTTATTTCACCTGGTCCGGGAAGACCTGTTGATGCAGGCATGTCAAAAGATATAATCAGGCATTTTTATAAGGAAATACCCATACTGGGAGTCTGTCTGGGACATCAGTGCATCGGGGAAGTATTTGGTGCAGAAGTGATCAATTCGGGAGTGGTAATTCACGGGAAGACATCTAAGATTTATCATGATGGAAAGAGTATTTTTACCGGTGTTGAAAATCCTTTTGAAGCCGCCAGATATCATTCTCTTATTTTAAAAAAAGACACCATCCCTTCTTCACTTGAAGTAACTGCTCATACTGAAGATGGCATTATAATGGGAGTAAGGCATAAAAACTATAAGTTGGAAGGAATACAATTTCATCCTGAATCATTCCTGACTCCAGTCGGGTTAAAAATACTTAAAAATTTCATTGATCTATGAAAATCCTTTCGACAATTTCAGTCATTAATCTAAAAACACCACCTCAGGATGCGGCCTATATTTTAAAGGATAGTAATTACTTATGTTTTCTGGACAGCAGTCTCTCTCCGGATAAATATTCCAGGTTCTCTTATATCGGCTGGGATCCAAAATTTGTTATAAAGAGCAGCGGCTATAAAAATGAGTTTACCGGTAACGCCAGAGACATCAGGTATTA
Source organism: Actinomycetota bacterium (assembly GCA_018894445.1). GTDB lineage: Bacteria > Actinomycetota > Humimicrobiia > Humimicrobiales > Humimicrobiaceae > Hydromicrobium. The sequence continues at coordinate 2,832 of JAHIPJ010000102.1, read as the reverse complement.
TTCCTATCAGCATCCTTTGTCTTTTCTCAAACAAAACATTAAAGATTATACCTGCAGCCCTCCAGACAGTGAAATAAAGAATGTTAGAGTGGTCTATATAGATGAGGGCAGGATTGTGAAAATAACCAGGGACCTTGAAGAAAAACTCCCTGATTTTAAGGGTGGTTTTGCCGGGTATTTCTCTTATGATCTGAAAAACTATATTGAAGAACTTCCTCAAAATGCTTCCGATGATGTTAATCTTCCCATATTCTATCTTGCTTATTATGACAGGTTGCTTGCATATGGCCACCAGGACAGCAGGTGGTATTTTATCAGGAATTTTTTAACCGGTGAAAAGAAAGAGGAAAATAAAAGTGCTTGTGAGACTACTTTCCTGGAAGATGATTATATGGATTCTGATATAAGGGATAGGGATTTAATTAGGAAAGTCAATCTGGAAGTAGAGAGCGTTGTTAGTAGTTTAGAGTGCTTAAATGATATAAAAAGGGATATTATTGAGAAATATTACAAAAAAAATATTTCAAATATAAAACTCCGCTCAAATCTTACCAGGCGGAATTATATCAAAAAGGTACTTGAAACCAAAGAATATATTCATAACGGCGACATTTATCAGGCAAATTTTTCTCAGAGATTTGAAGCGGACCTGCCTGTAGAACCGATGGACTTATATTATATATTAAGAGAAAAAAATGCTGCTCCATTTTCTGCTTTTATGGGATTTCCTGAGCTTAGCATAGGCAGTTCTTCACCGGAAAGATTTTTATTTTTAAAAAATAATATTATAGAGACCAGACCCATAAAAGGAACCCGACCCAGGGGGATAGATTCTTACAGTGATAACAAAAATATGATGGAACTAAAAGACAGCATTAAAGATAGAGCGGAACTGAATATGATTGTTGACCTGGAGCGTAATGATCTGGGGAAATTCTGTTACTACGGCACAGTTAGAGTTCACGAGCACGCGGTGGTTGAAAAATATGCGAGGGTTTTCCATTCTGTCTCAACGGTAATCGGCAGAGTAAAGAAAGGTACCGATATTTCAGGTATAATAAAGGCTGCGTTTCCCGGCGGCTCAATAACAGGTGCGCCCAAAATAAGGGCAATGGAAATTATTGATGAGCTTGAACCAACAGTCAGGAGTGTTTATACAGGTTCAGCCGGTTATATTGGAATTGATAGTACTATGGATTTAAATATTGTAATCAGAACATTTGTTATAAAGGGAAATAAGTTTTATTATAATGTAGGCGGAGGAATTGTAGAAGATTCGGTACCTGAAGATGAGTATAATGAAACTCTGGATAAAGGAATTGCTCTAAAGGAAACTTTAAAGTTTTTTAATGCAAAGAATCTAAGGAAACTATTATAAAATTTACCCGGCAGGCTACTCGTATGTTTAAATATGTTTTTGTAAGTGGGAAGCTGATTATAGAAAGTAAGGCTAAAGTACCGGTTAGAGACAGGGGATTTTTATATGGTGATGGTTTATTTGAAACCTTGAGAAGCTATGGGGGCTATACATTTATGCTTGATGCCCATCTCGAGAGACTGTTTTTTTCACTTAAGGTTTTAAAGTATAATCTTCCTTTTGATAAAGAATATATAAAAGATGCTCTGAGAAGAACTATTGATAAAAACAATCTTCAAAAGAGAGATGCCTATATAAAAATAATTGTAACCAGAGGTATCCACAACGGGGAGCTCCATTTTAACGGGGAGTATAAGCCTAATCTCGTAATAATTGCTGACAGTCTTACACCTTACCCCGAAGTTGATTATACTAAAGGAATAAATATTACCACTTCTTCAATAAGAAGACCGATGATGGGCAGCCCCCTTTATTGTCACAAGCTTCTGAATTATTTTGAAAATATTTTCGCAAAAAATGAAGCTCATTGTAATGAGGCCCAGGAGGCGGTTTTCTTAACCAGGGATCATCTGGTTCTGGAAGGTGCATCAAGTAATATTTTTTTTGTAAAGAGAAACATAGTTTATACTCCACCGCTTACCCAGAATATCTTACCAGGAATAACCAGAGAAGTGGTTATAAGGGTATGTAGGGAAAACGGGATAGAAGTCAAGCAAAAAAAGGTTCACTACCGTGATATTATAAATGCAGATGAAATATTTAAAACCAGTTCTATTGCCGGGATTGTGCCTGTAAAAAAAATTGACAGGTTTGTGGTAGCTAGAAAAGTTCCAGGTAATGTTACCTTAAAGCTTATGAAGTTATACGGAGATAAAGTTGAGTATTTGAAAAAATAATTTTACTTAAGAAAAACATAGTGCTAATATAAAAAGGCTTCTACTTAAATATTAAAAATTAGTATTGAATTACAATGGTTACAAAAAAAATCTTTGGGAATCAGATTCCAGGAGAAGGGAGTAATAAACAGTGAAGCAATTCACCAGCCTTATGGACCTTATAGAAAAAAGAAAAAGTATCAGGTCTTATAAACCCCAGGATGTGGAAGAGGAAAAATTAAATTATATTCTGCAAGCATTCAGAAAAGCTCCATCAGCTAAAAACCTTCAGCCATGGAAATTGATTGTAGTAAAAGATAAGAAAAAAATAAGTGACCTGTCTATAGCATGCAATAATCAAACTTTCATATCAGAGGCACCAGTACTGATTGTGGCCTGTGCTAAAGAGGATGAGGCTTATGGAGTTATGGGGGGTTATATGAATAGTTATCCTGTAGATGTAGCGCTGGCTCTGGAGCATTTAATCCTGGCTGCAACTGAAAAGGGATTGGGTACCTGCTGGATTGGAGCATTTAAGGAAAAATTGGTAAAGGATCTTCTTGATGTCCCGGATAATGT
>JAHIPJ010000101.1 GCA_018894445.1 Actinomycetota bacterium | reverse complement strand
CCATAACCATTCTTAAAAATAAATATCCTAATTATTTAAAGTACTTTAAAACTTCTGAAATTATTATATCTTAATTTTAATAAAAATTTACATAAAACATGTTAAAATAATATCATTATTAGATTAAGCTTTCCACATATCCATAATTTAGATCTAATGGTTTGGTAATTAGAATATATATTTATTTTTAAGAATGGTTATGGTAAAATTATTTTGCGCAAGTGCTTTCTTAATATTTATAGTTTTTTTGGTCAGGAGCATATAATAGTTAACTATAATGACATAGCAAAACTAGCGAAAGTATCTCCAACAACAGTTTCACATGTAATTAATGAAACCAGATTTGTCATGCCTGAAACAAAAAGAAGAGTACTTGAGGTAATGAAAAAACTTAAATATCAGCCTAATCTGCTTGCCAGAAGTCTTGCTACTGGAAAAACACACACTATCGGACTGGTTATTTCTGATATTAGAAATCCATTTTACCCGGAACTCGTACAGGGAGTAGAAGAATTAGCGGTAAAAAATGATTATAATGTATTTTTATGTAATACAGATTATGATATTGAAAAAGGTTTAAAATCTATAGGAGCCTTAATTAAAAGAAAGATAGACGGTATAATTGTTGCTTCCAGTCAGGTAGACAGTTCTATAATAAACCAGCTTATGGATACAGATGTAAATTTTGTACTGGTTGATTGGGGTAAAAGAAACGTAGGTGTGGATAGCCTGTATTTCGATTACAAAGTTGGTATAGCAGAGGCTATTTCTCATTTGGTTTCTCTTAAACATAGAAATATTTATTTTATCAGTGGTCCAAAAACGCTGAAAACAGCAAAAACAAGGATGAGGAATTTTATCGATGCTGTAAAAAAATACAGGGATAATAATTTAGCTTATAAGATATTAGAGGGAGATCACAAGATAGAAGGCGGTTTAAAGGCTGCTCAAAAAATATTAAAGGGGAAAGTGCTCCCAACAGCAATTGTTTGTTCAAATGATCTGACAGCTATCGGGGCAATGAAGGCTTTTAAGGCAGGCGGTATTAAAGTACCTGATGATATATCTATTATCGGATTGGATAATATAGCGTTGACTGAAATAGTCTCACCTACGCTGACTACTATAGAGCTGGAAAGATACAGAATAGGTAAGACTTCAATGGAGATGCTGCTGAATAGAATTAAAGATAAAAAGTTACCCAAACAGATATGTATTTTTAAGACAAAACTTATTGTAAGAGAAAGCACCTCAAAGAGAAGACAGGATAATTGATAAAGTAATTTATTTAAATTCCAGGAAAATTGTGAGGTTTGACTTATAAAGAAGTTTTTTATAATATATAGCAAGTACTTACGCAAGCACTTGTATAAAGTTTAATAAAATTGTATTTGGTAAAGAAATAATATATATGTTTTACAAATTTACATTTTTTAACATGAATGGACGGTCCTATAGAGTTAAAGAAACTAAAGAGTGGTTAGAGATGCAGAATTAATTATTAATTGAGTGGTACAGTTTTCAAATGAAATATGGCCTAGATTTAGATTAACAGAAACATGGCGAAGGCAAGAGACGGACAAAGGTGATTCTCCGCTTCCCCTCAGAGAAGCCTTTGGTGGACAGAGACAGGTAGGCCTGTTGAAAAAGAGCTGGTGGCAGTGTAAAATGTTTAACAGCTGGAGATATCTACGCTAGGAGTTTTTACAGGAGAATAAGGACATAACCGGAAAGGAGGTTCAGGTAAATGAATACTGCTGAGCTACTGAATATCAGGGGGAGTTGTTGTCTGGAAACCGCTGGAATTCGTCAGCACTTGAAAGATCTAATGTCTGGAAATACTCTCAAAATAGTCTTTGACCCTCCGCTTCGGCAGGATATGGAAAATCTTGTAGCCGAAGAAAACTGCGAAATCCTGCACCTAGATGATGAAGGGAAATCCCTCACGGCAACCATCCAGAAAAAGGCATCTACTATTGAAATGCTAAAAGTTAGTCCCGTTGCAGACTATCCCACAGAGGAAGGTTG
>JAHIPJ010000100.1 GCA_018894445.1 Actinomycetota bacterium | reverse complement strand
CCTGATTGAGTTTCCACAACACATAACTCTGGTCTTTGCTTTTATCAAGTCCTTTTTTAATTTCATATAATCCTGAATTAGGTGATTTTTCAATCCTGCAGTAATGACCTGTAGCTAAAAAGCTGGCGCCAAGAGTTTTTATTTTTTCTAAAAGTACTCCAAATTTAATGTATTTATTACATTCCACACAGGGATTGGGAGTGCGCCCATGTTGGTATTCTAAACAGAAAGGATTAATTATATTTTCCTCAAATGGCCGGATAAGATTTATTACAACATGTGGAATATTCAGTTTAAGCGATACTTTTCTTGCAGCTTCAATATCTTTACGGGAACAGCAGGTTTTGACGCCATCTTTCCAGCCAAAATCATAAGGAAGTAATTTCATGGTAACCCCGATTATTTCCCAGCCATTATCTTTTAAAATTTTTGCAGCCATAGAACTATCAATTCCTCCACTCATAGCTACTGCAACTTTTTTATTCTTTTTTTTATAAATATTTTCGGTGTGGGATTTTGAAATATAGTCGCTAATTAAATCTTGCAGAGTATTTATAGCCGCATCAAGAACAGACTTTTTCTCTTCAGGGAATTTTCCCAGATATTTTTCTATTTCTTTTCCAGTTATTAGAGTAGATTTGAGGATATCTTTATTTTTAGCCAGGGTTGTAAGATAACTTGCTGCAGCAATTGTATAACTGCAGCCGGATGCCTTAAATTTTATATCTCTGATTATATTTTTATTTATTCTTGCCGTGAATATTATATTACCGGAACATTCAGGCCTATCACTTCTTCCGACCGCATCAGGGCAGGATATTTCTCCAATATTATGCGGTTTTTCAAAATGTAGAATTAAATTAGAATTTAAATTTTTCATAAAAATATTTGTATGCCTGGATAATTATACGATATTATGTAAAATATTATAAAGTTTAGTTTTTTATTTCATAAATCCTTATATTCTAATGATTGAATCAAAAGGGATAAATACCGAAAAATTTTATTATAACGATCTGTTTAGAGATTATATTTTTAATTTTGAAAATGTTTGTGAATATTACCAGTATGATTACAGAAACATAGGTGGTTACAAAAAAAGGGTTTCAGACCTTAAGACAGGTTATAATAAAGAAAACAGGTCAAAAATTTACAGTATTTTAAAGGACTATAATAAAAATATAGGCTGCAGCCAGAAAACTATAGAAAATATAGAAAAACTTAAAAGTCAAAAATCAGCAGTCATTATAGGAGGGCAGCAACCCGGTTTTTTAACCGGGCCTATATTCATAATATTTAAGATACTCACCATATTAAAGGTAAGCAGTTACTTTGAAAAAGAATTAAAAATACCCATAATCCCATGTTTCTGGAATGCATCGGATGATAATAGTTTTAACCAGATTGATAATTTAAATGTAATTAATAAGGAAATTACAAATATCAAACTTGATTTATCAGATTTTGACCCAAAAACAAGATATTCCGATATCTATCTTGCTGATAACAAGTTTAAGGAGGCAATTGAAAAACTGGAAAGTATTCTTCATTCTACAAGCTTTAAAACTGAAATAATGTATTTTTATAAAAATATTCTGGCGAGTGCTTTAAAAAATTGTTCCAACACTAAAGGAGAAATAAATGTTTCTTCTTTTTTTTCAGCTATAATTACAAGAATGTTTTCCGGTTATGGTCTTGTAATCATAGATCCTGCCGATGTTGAACTGAAAAAATTGTCCTACAATCTGCTGGAATTTGATACGAGTAAACATTACCAGATAAGCCATTTAATAAACTCCACGGGTAAAAAACTCAATAGCTGTGGTTATCACAGTCAGTTAAGTTCCACACCCGGAACGCTTGATTTTTTCTATTGTGTTGATGGCATCAGGAAGAAGATATATTCTGATAGCGATAATTTATTTGAAATTTCAGATAAGAGGTATGGCAAAAAAGAATTCTGGGATCTAATGATAGAAAAACCTGCTGCCATTAGCCTGAATGTGATATTAAGACCATTGCTTCAGGACAAACTTTTACCGGTATTATGCTCGATTTGTGGTCCCGGGGAATCAAGTTACTTTGCTCAGTTAAAGCCTGTTTATAATCTTTATGGTTTAAAAATGCCAGTTATTTATCCTAGATATTCTGCAACTGTAATTGAAAAGAAAATAAAAAAACTAATTATAAAGTTAAAAATTACAGATATAGAATTGGAATCAAGCAAAGAAGAAATAATCAGGCAAGGTATTAGAAAAACGTGAGCTTAATTTCTTACTTCTTTTTTTTCTAAAAAAGAAGACTTTTGACATACCAAAATGTTTATAAATAAGATAAT
>JAHIPJ010000099.1 GCA_018894445.1 Actinomycetota bacterium | reverse complement strand
CTTCTTCTTTTTTTCTCATGATGAGACCTCCTGTAAAATCTTTCTCTTCTGTCTCATCAGCTATTCTAACCTAAGATATTTTAGTATACAATGTGTCTAGTCGAAGTGGCTCACTCCACCTGAAAGCTTCTGGTATTACTTAAATAGATTGCATATTTAAATTAAGATAGTTATCTAACCTTGTTCCTCAAAGTCAACCAAAATTCCATATATTTTACCTTTGAGGAAATGCAGTAAAAAGATTCTTCAGCTTTTTCTCTTTGCGAAATTTAAAGTTGGCCAAAATACTTTCTGAACGGTCTATATCTTTAGGAATGATAATTATTAAAAGTAAAATTACTAAAACTAAATAGAGCAGTGAACCTTTTAAAATCCATAAAAAAATACCAGAACTGACAAAACCAAATATAAATCCCCACAATCTATTTCTAATTAATAATAGAGCTGAAACAAGACCAACTCCATAAACTATTAGGGTAAAGGGGTATATAGCAGTAAAAACTCCAAAAGTAGTTCCAAACCCTTTTCCTCCTGAGAATTTTAAATAAGGTGAATAATTATGCCCCGCAACTGCTGCACAACCTGCCAGAATAGCCATAAATTCTAAATCTGTAATTTTAAGAACAATAAAATATGAGATATAACCTTTTGCAAAGTCTAAAAGCCCAGCCACAATTCCCCAAAATTTAGAAACATTACATACCACATTTGCAGCACATGAAATTTTATTTCCAATTTTAAATAAATCTCTTCCGCTGCAGATTTTTGCTATAATATAACAGAACGGAATTCCACCTAAAAAATAACAAAAAATTATAATCCCGATATTTTTATAAATTCCTAAATTTTCCATAAATATTCCTGATTATTCTATATAATAGCCTGCTCCCCATGCTTTCGGGCCAAGATGAACAATGGCTGCACATCCAAATTCCATTACAAGCATTTCTTCACAATTAATATTTTCTTCAATAATTTTCTTCAAACTCTGGGCCGCTTCTTTATTATCTGCATGTCCGATTACAATACTTTTTACCTTGTTTGCATTAAATTTTTTTAAATCTTCTTTCATGGTGTCAACTATTTTCTGGTTTACCTGAAATATATTTCTTGCCCTTCCTACAGGAGAAATCATGCCTTCCATATCTCTTATTGCAATTATGGGAATTACTTTCATCATGGAACCCATTAAAACCTTCGCCTTTCCTATTCTCCCTCCAAGATGTAGATATTTTAAATCAGGTAATCCAAGAATGGTATTTGTTCTCGCAACTACCTTCTTTGTATAATTTATTACTTCTTCCCTGCTTTTTCCCGCCTTAGCTAATTTTGCAGCTTCAATCACTATAAGTTCTTTTCCTGGAGCAGCCTGCATGGTATCTATTATTTCTATATCTACGCCTACCTTTTTTTTGGCATTGTCTAAAGATTCATAAGTTGCAGCACTTAATTTCGATGACATCAGTACAAATACTGCAGATCTGCCTTCGTTTTTTATAGGTTCTAAAATATTTACCAAATCCCCTATAGTAGGGGCGCTGGTCTTTGGAACAATTTTTTTCTCATATATCATTTTTATCATTTTTTCTGGTGTAATATCAACACCATCTCTAAAACCTTCATCTCCTATGTGTATCCCAAAGGGAAATATTACTATGCCATATTCTTTTATAATTTTCTCCGGGAGGCCGTGTCCGCTACCCGTAACTATTACAACATCCTGCATACCTTCTCTCCTTTTTCTTAATTTTAATAAAATTAAACAAAAGCATCATAAACAATTTACAATAATTATCCGTCTTCCTGGCTAACAAGTTGCTTTACCAGATACAATATTAAACTAATATAAAGATTATTCAACAGATACGATATAATAATAATAAAATTGCCCGCCATAATACAGTTGTACTTCTGTATCCGGAAATTCGTTTTTTAAATTCTGATATAAACTTTTAGCTTTAGTTTTATTGCTGTCTCTTCCCCAATATATTGTAATGAGATTACTGTCTTTTTTTACTATTTTTTTAATCGTATCCAGAGCAACTGTCTGATAATCATTCCCCCTGGCTATTATTTCCTTTTTTGCCAACCCGATAAAGTCTCCTCTTTTTACTGTAAAATTTCCATTTTTAACTGATCGGGTAGCTTTTGTCACCATCCCTGTGCCAACAATATCTAAAACTGTTTCCATCTGTTTCTTGTTCTCTTCCAGGCTATATTCAGAGTTAAAAGATAGCAAGGAACTTATACCTTCAGGCATGGTTCTTGATGCAACTATTTCAACATTTTTGTCAGTTAATTTTACTGCCTGTTTTGCACTGAGCAGTACATTGCCATCATTAGGCAGGAGTATTATGTTAAAAAAATCAACTTTCTCTACAGCTTTCAAAATCTCTCTTACTGAAGGATTCATAGTTTTTCCACCATCTATAATATACGATACGCCTGAACTTTTAAAAACTTCCTTCCATCCCTTGCCTGAAGCAACTACCATTACTCCAACTTTATTATCATACTTACCATCCTCCTTCATATCAGATAAGAATTTACTCTGCTGCTCATACATATCATCAATTTTTACCTTTGATACATCGCCTGACAGAGATACGGCTTTTACTATTTCCTCAGGCCTATTGGTATGAATATGAACTTTAAGTAAATTGTCTGTGCCGGCAATTATAGTTGAGCTACCAGTATCTTTTAATTTATCAGATAGAATATCTTTAGAAAGATTTTCTCCCTTTAAAATAAATTCAAGACAGTATCTTTCCTCCGGTTTTTCTTTCCATACTTCTACCATCCTGCGACTGATAGAAGTTAAGCCGCCTATATTATTAAAATGTAATTTTCTTAAGATTTTATATGCGAGACGCAGCAGCAGATTAATGGAGCTTAAAGAAATTCCGCCCATTATATTTTTTATTCTTTCCTTTAATCCCTTTCTAAGGATTTTTGTCTGTAATATTAAGTCAGCATCCTCCGAAGCTTCCTTCCTGGACAAATTTAATATTTTTTCCCATATATTTATGAGTATTGGTAGTTTTCTTTCAGTAATTTCTTTTTCTTCCAGGCTTTTACCTTTTAGACATCTAAGCATCCCTTCCATGATAAAGATAAACCCGCATCCACCTGCATCTACTACTCCTGCTTCCTTTAATACAGGCAGCATATCAGGTGTTTTATTCAAAACTTCTTTACCTTTTATCAACATTTTCTCAAAAAATAAAGTAATGTCAGTGATTGTGTCCTTGTTTTCAAGAGCAGTTTGCGACATTTCTCTCATGACTGTCAGAATAGTTCCCTCAACAGGATCAGATAGACTCCTGTAAGCATATACACTGCCCTTATGCAAAGCATCTGCAAGCTCGCTTATACTTATTTTTTCACTTGAATTCATCTCACAGCTTAAACCATAGAAAAATTGGGAAAGAATAACTCCCGAGTTGCCTCTTGCCCCCATTAAGCTGCCTTCAGCAATAATTTTTAAAAGTTCTCCTACGGTAACTTCTTTTATATCTTCAATTTTTGAAAGTTCATCTACAACACTTTTTAAGGCAAAACACATATTTGTTCCTGTGTCACCATCCGGAACCGGGAAAACATTTAGATCGTCTACAATTCTGGATTTATTTTTTAACCAGATGTATCCAGCTGAAACCAGATTTTTTAACTCCTGACTGTCTATATATTCCATTCTATTTCACTATTATTTAAAATGATATTAGAGCTAAATTTTATAGAAGCTTAAAATTACAATAATCATTAAATACATATACATAAAACATTATGGCATTATATCAAACAGCATCATAGTTATGTCAATGTAAACCATCTGATTAAAAAAATCTTTATTGCCAATTAATTATAGATAATTTGTTAATTTCAAATTAATATTGTAAAATTATTTTTGAACCTACTCTAAGAATGTTATTATAAATATAAAAATGTAATAATGCAATTTAATCCTTTTAGATTTTAATTTTTATTATTAAAAATATCAGATGAATATAAAAATGATTAAATGACTTTGTTTATTCCTGTCATGGAGTTATCAGTGTCTTATAAGATTTTTTTGCTATTAATAACCAAACGTACCGGCCAAAGTATATAAAAGCACGATACACAGAGATAAGTATGGGCCTATTTTAGATATAGAAAGGATGCTGGGAAAAGTAATGAATAAATTTGCAAAAGCATTATCTTATATTTTTGATGGGACAATTATTTCAATTCCAATACTCATTATTATCTGCCTTGTACTAGTAGACAATACTACAAGGGCATTAGGCTGGGCTGTCTTATGTCTGACATTTGCAATGATAATTCCTTACCTATATATACGTATATTAATCAGGAAGAAAGTATTAGACGACCTGCATATTTCAAATAAAGAGGATAGGATAAAACCGCTAATTATAACTATTATTAGCAATACAGTAGGTTTCTCCATTTTGTATATTCTGAAGGCTCCTTTATTTTTAAAAGCTATGTTTTTGATAGTCATAATTTCGACTATTATTTTTGGCATCATAACTTATTTCTGGAAGGTAAGCGCCCATACCGCCTGGATCACTTTTATGGTTATAACTTTTAATATACTGTTTGGTAAATGGATGCTATTCCTACTACCATTAATCCCTATGGTAGGATGGGCTAGAGTTAAGATTAAGAGACACTCTGTCAAACAGGTGATATCGGGTTCTATAATTTCATTCATAACTACTTTTTTTGTTTACCTTCGTTACGGATTTTTTAATTTCTCTTAGCTCTCTTGAATTTATCAGTTAGAGTCTTCTTCAACCCCTCAAATCCCCCAAAAACCGCATAAAACAGATAATACCATATTTACCTCTTTTCTTTAAAATTTATATT